>CAZADO010000068.1:0-9138 GCA_964483885.1 uncultured Alphaproteobacteria bacterium
AAAACGACGAATGGCAATGTCGTGCTAAATTGCGCGGTGAAGGATACCGGTATCGGAATTCCTCCGGAACGTGTTTCCTCAATTTTTGATTCTTTTACACAAGCGGACAGTTCGACGACGCGGCAATTCGGCGGAACGGGATTGGGACTAACGATTTCCAAACAAATCGTTCAAATGATGGATGGACGCATCTGGGTGGATAGCGAAGTCGGAAAGGGCTCCGTATTTCATTTCACAGTTGTCTGCGAATTATGCGACGCTCCGCCCGAGGAGGAATCCATCACAACTTTACTTGAAGGAGTTCCAATTCTAATCGTCGATGATAACGCTATAAACCGCAAATATCTGCGGAAAACTCTTGCAGCGTGGAAATGCCAACCTATAGAGACGGACTCGGGTATCGGTGCTCTTCAACTGATGCGGGAAGCCGCAGAAGCCGGAAATCCTTTTCGAATCGTTCTGCTGGATGCTCAGATGCCTTTTATGGATGGTTTGCAGACCGCTACGAAAATAAAAGCTGAGGCTGCAATCGCCAACGCGGATATTATTGTATTGACGTCTCTGGGAATGCATGGAGAGGCTACGCGCTATCTGCAGGCGGGATGCTGCGCCTACTTGACAAAACCCATCAAGCAGTCGCAATTACGCATTCTGCTGTCCAAAACGTTGAACAACACATCATCCGATAAATCCATTCAGATGCTTACATGCGCTGCAGATTTTAACCAGGTGCAACACACCACGCCCGCGCATATTCTTCTTGCGGAAGATAATATTATCAATCAACGAGTCGCCGTAAAAATTCTGACAAAATCGGGATACACCGTTGATATTGCGGAAGACGGTCAACAGGCAATTGAAGCTCTCGAAAATACCGTCTATGATTTGGTTCTCATGGATGTTCAGATGCCCAACATGAGTGGACTTGAGGCCGCACGTCATTTACGTCAAGATTCACGCTGGGAAAATCTGCCCATTATTGCCATGACCGCGCATGCGATGAAAGGAGATAAAGAGAAATGCCTGGAAGCGGGAATGGATGGCTATCTTCCGAAACCGATTAATCCGAAAGAACTCATCAACACGATCGAAGAATTCTTGCAGAAGAAAGAAAAGAGCAGACCTCTTGGAGAAACGAAAATAACTACCCAAAGCTCCGATGAGACACCTCTGGATATTGCACAGGCTCTGGAGCGATTTGGAGATGACCGCGAATTTTTAAAAGAAATGATACAGGAATTTCTCGATTACATTCCTGCTCAGTTAGCTGCCATACGAAAAGCTGTCGATGAACGAAATTCCGATACCATCGAGGCCGAAGCTCACAGCATCAAAGGAGCTGCCGCCAACTTAGCCGCCGAGGCTATTCGGCAGGCTGCGTATGAAATCGAGACAATGGGACGCGAAGCCAATCTTGATGGAATTGAGAATGCGTTATCGGGATTGGATCAGCAACTTGATCGCCTTCGGCATTTTGCCGGAGATATGGAACTGTAGTGGGATTGGAAGAAAGACCTCATGAGAATTCTTATTGCAGAAGATGAATTGATTTCCCGCAAGCTTATGACCAGAACTCTTCTTCGATGGGGGCACGAAGTTTCGGTGGCTTGCGATGGCCAGGAAGCATGGGAGCTACTCCAATCTGAAGACATACATTTCGTAATTACGGATTGGATGATGCCGAGAATGGATGGTATCGAACTCTGCAAACAGATACGGCGTCAATATAAAGATAAGCTGATTTTCATCGTTCTATTGACCGCTAAAAACAAAAAAGAGGATATTGTCCAAGGTATGGAGGCGGGAGCGGATGATTTCATTTCGAAACCCTTTAATCCAAACGAACTCTTGGCACGCGTTAAAGCAGGTGAGCGAGTCCTTGAGTTGGAAACACGTCTCATTGAAGCAACGAAGCTGAGAGGAATCCAGCAAACAGCGGTGACTCTACAGCACGAAATCAATAACCCTCTTGTGGGTATTTTGGGAAATGCAGAGTTATTGAAAATGACTCTAACGAATTCAGCACAAAATGTGAATTCATTGGATATAAAGAATATCATCGCGCTTGCGGATGATATTGTTCAAATGTCCGAGCGTATTTCAGCCGTGATGGAGAAGCTCAGGCATCTCTATCAGCCGGTATTAGCACACCATCCTATTGGAGATAACGTGTCCGCAGAAATGATTGATTTGGATGGATCGAAATAGGAGATTTATATGGAAACCAAATTGAAGGTTCTGGTTGTTGATGATGAGGCTATCGCACGGAATCTGTTGCACCGAGTGAATGATTATTTCGGTTTTGAAACCATTGAAGCCGAAGATGGCCAGGAAGGCTGGAAGCTTTTTCGCGAGATAGAACCCGACATCGTTATTTCGGATATCTATATGCCGAATATGAACGGTATACAACTTCTATCCTGTATAAAACGGTCTAACTCAGACTCCAAGGTGATCCTCATCACGGGCTTCCCTAACTACCGCAGTATGGTAAAGACAAGTCCGTATCCTCCGGATGGTTTCTTGGAAAAGCCGTTTAAAATCGAAGATCTTGGTCGCTTGATGAGAACTCTCACGGGGAAACAACTGGGATGATAACAGAAAGTTTTATAGCAGGCGAGTTTAAGATTCAATTTCCAGCAACGCTTGTACCAGCCGCTTTGTTCGCTGTAAAGCTTGGGCGCGGTGACTGATGCGATTTTTTTCTTCAAATTCCAATTCCGCAAGCGTCCGACCATCTGAAAGCTCAAAAACCGGATCATAGCCGAAACCATACTCCCCTCGCGGAAGCGATGTGATGCGCCCGTGAAGCTCTCCTTCAACGAGGTGAAGGCTCTTTTCGGTGCGAAGTGCGATGACCGTGCGAAAAACAGCGCTTCGCTTCATTTTCGGAACTCCTTCCAACTCCGAAAGCAGTTTCCACATATTGCTTTCATAGGTTGCATCCAGACCTGAATAGCGCGCAGACATGACTCCCGGCGCTCCATCCAACGCGTCCACAAAGAGGCCGGTATCATCCGCTAAAACCCAGTGCTCAACCTGCTGTGCAACTTCCATCGCCTTCTTCATTGCATTCTCGAAGATTGTCGGACGATCTTCAAGAACCGGAGATACATGTGAGAACTCCGCAAGACCACGCACATCAATAGAAAAAGCTTGAAACAAGTGCGCGATTTCGCGGAGTTTGTCTGGATTTCGAGTTGCGATGACGAGAATACGACTCAATCTATCCGAATACCTCAGAAGAATTGCATTTACAAACTTTAACGAATTTCTCAACCATACGTTGGCGTCCCGTAGAGGGAATTTCTTCCGATTGCCAGACTTTTACTACAGACAGAACTTCACCGCATTTTGGACATTGCGTTGCCCCTCCACCCTTCACTTTCGCCACTTTGTCTGCAAAGGTTTGCCTTTTGGCCATTTCTATCTCCTATCCTCTTGTGTTCTCTATTGAATATACTACATTTGGCAGAGAAAGTCAAGCATATTACGCGCGCTCACGAGAAAACGCCGTTTATTTTAAACGGCGTAGTTGTAATCTCATGAATACTTTACATCAAGTCTATTTACCGCTGATCTTTTGCTCCCCTCCAACCATCTGCATTTGACCTTCTGAAGGATGAAAATTGCGACTGGCGCTGTCCGCAGCACTGCCATCGGTCGCCAATAAATCTCCGTCCGTTATGCGCTCAGGACTTCCCGTGTAGGAGCGATCCGGCAGAAGTCTCGCTGTGGATGGAGCCGTTACAGGGAAAGGGCTCGTGATACGCACTTGTGGCTGTTCAGCAGATTCCGTGAACATAGCTGAAGGTGTTTGAGCCTGCTGCGGTTCAAAGAATATTAAACCAGCTGCAACAGCGGTAGCGACTCCCAAACCGACAGACAACCATCTCCATGTAAAAATAGGTTCTCCATCCCTCGCCGACTGCTGTGATTCAGCATAACGAATACAGCGTTGCAGGCGAAATTCAAAACCCGGAGGCGCAGATACGCGCGGCAGTGTCAGTAGTGCTGCTCGGACCATATAATGCTCCGAGTCTGATCTTTCACCCATTTCCTCCGATTCTAAATAGGGATGTTTAATTTTCTCGTTTTTCCCAGTTTTCACCCTCCGACTCCTCCGAAATCAAAAATCTTAGCTTTTTTTGCAACCGGCTTCTTCCTCTATTGACCCTGGATTTCACCGTTCCTAATGGAACACTTAAAATTACACTTATTTCATCGTAAGAAAGATCCTGAACATCTCTCAGAAGAACCGCTTGACGAAAATGAGCAGGTAACGCATTGATTTCTCTTAAAATAATCTCGTTTTTAATTACTCCATCAATTTCCTTTTCCACGTCCGAAGTGAGATCGGGAAGGTCATAATCACGTTCGTCAGTCCCTTTAGAACTGATGGAAAAGAACTTTCGGATTTTACGTCGCCTCAGCTCCGTTTTAGCCAGATTCGAGGCAATCGTATAGATCCACGTAGAAAATTTTGCTATTTGATGGTATCTATGTTTATTACGGTACACCCGCAGAAAAGTTTCCTGAACAATATCTTCACTAAAGATGGAATCGCCTAAAAGTCGATTCGTGAAGTTATACAGGGGATCCTTATAACGCCGGACAATTTCCTCGAAGGCGTGGATATCTCCCTGCTGGAAATTAAAGATAAGTTCTTCATCTGTCGGCGGGGTCGCCGAATTGTCCGTCATAACGTCACCCTCATAAACTCCCCAATCCCGTTCCGGGTTCCAGCTTATCCTTCTCGCCTGCCATAACTTCCCATAGCCAATGATAAAACAAAATATCTCCCTGAACAGTACGCGTCTTCAGGGTGATTTCCAGGTTCATAAGCCCCCTTAGTCCCCGTTCCAGCGCCGCAAAAGACATCCCTTTTGCCGCTTTAATAAACGCTGCGCTCTTCCAAGATTGATTGCCGAGAATCTCTTGAAGGCTTTTCTCATGATTTCCTCGGCGTCTTCCGAGAACTTTAATTTGCCAGAGCCGAAAAAGACTGCGATGAAGGTAACTCATCAGCCTCAGCACCGGCTCTCCTCCCTCTAATAGGGAGCGCGCTATTCTCAAGCATTCGACCAATGATTTCTGGTGCAGAGCATCCTCGAGTTGGTAAACCGTTACTTCCGATGTCACTCCGGAGATTCTCTGAATCGTCAACACATCTATTTTTCGAGTCTCGCCTGTAAATAGAGCCGCATGGTCTAATTTTGCGGTCAAATCAATCAGGGATTTCTTTGAGGTCTGCACCAAATAGCCGGCGGCTTCTTCCGATATCTCCTTCTCATGTTCCTTCATATATTTGATACACCAGCGAGTACGTTCATTTTCGCCCAGAAGCTTGTAATGAACCCAAAGCACGGAAGGCAGCAGTGTTTTCAGAGAAGATTTCTGTGGTTTGTCATCGGGATCAACCATCAGAATCCGTAGCATGGAATCGGGCTTCTTCAGATAATCTTTTAACACCGATGCCGCTTCGGATGTCAGTTCCTTCGGTCGGTCAATAAGAAGCAAACGGAAGGAACCTAACAGGGGAAGTTCAGCAAGGGCATGACGTAACTCCGGTGCCGTTGTCGATTCACCTGAAAGATAAGTGAAATCGAATTCGCGACTTTCACGCGTGAGGAATTTTTCGAGATAGCTGTCTGCTGCGCGCTGTCGCAGGTAATCTTCAGGGCCAGTCAGTAAAACAGCCGGAAAGGCCGTTCCCTTACGCACAGCGGCATCAAATTCCGCCGGTGTTAGTTGACCTGTGAGTTTCTTCTCCCGAACCACACGTATCCCCTTGTTCCTAAAACGACTGCCTTGTGTTCGCCGTCTAATAGGTGGACAGACTCAAGGCAGTACTTATTTCTGTGAAGGATTTTGCAGGTTTTAGAAGGAACCTGTCAGCATAATATAAACCAACGTGAGTCCCCCGGCAATAAAACAGTAATACGAAAAGATGGAAAGTCGTCGCGCCTTTATAATGCGTATCAGCAGTGCAATGGCCATATAGCCTACAATGGCTGCCGCAACGGTTCCCGCCAGATAAACCAGAAACTCATGTTTCTCGATTGCTGTAATCTTTCGCATTTCCAGTATGGTTGCTCCCAATACTGCGGGCACCGAAAGAATGAAAGAAAATTTCGCGGCATTCTCACCTGAAAATTGCCGAAAAATCCCCATACTAATGGTCGCTCCAGAGCGCGAAACACCCGGAATTATCGCTAATCCCTGAAAAAATCCCACCGCCAGACCATCCTGCAGTGTTCCACGGGACAGATCTTTACCGTTCCAGAGCCAGCGATCCGCCAAAAAAAGCAAGAGACCTGTCATCAGCCAGAAAAAACCCACAGCGGCCGGTGAAGCGAACAGCTCTTCCAAAGGATCTTTGAACACGAATCCAATAAAGACCGTTGGAATCGTTCCGATAATGACCATTTTCAACAAAGCCCACTCATCGCTTCGTCGCATAGCAGGAACGAAAATCGAGACAAACATGCCGAGGATATACTTCCGGAAGAATGTAATCACGGCCAGCAACGTTCCCACGTGAACCATCACATCAAAAGCGAGCTTCGGCTCGTCAAAACCCAGAATCGCCTGCAGTACCACCAGATGACCTGAACTGGAAATAGGAAGAAATTCCGTCAAGCCCTGGACAACCCCTAAAAAAATCGCTTCTAAAAAAGTCAAAGGCTCACTCTCAGTTTATTGTGGATTTCAATGTATAGCCTGTATGAAAACCATTTATTTCAGAATAAGAAAGCTTTCGCTCTCATATTTCAAAATTCTCACAGCCTGATTCTCACGTCCTCCTTTGAAATCAAGCTGAACGGACGTCCCGAAAAAGGGTTCGGTTTGTTCCAACGCCTCTTTGAATGCGCTTCGGGATTTCGGTTTCTTCGAGACAATCTCTCCAATGAATTTCGCGGCATCGAAGCCCAGAAGCTCCCATATGGTTGCTTTCTGCCCAATAGAATCTTCATAGACTTGCTGCATCAATCCTCGGAATTTTACTTCAGGAAGCAGCGGAGCCGCTATAATCATTCCATCGCTGACTTCCGGATACTCTTGCAATGCTTCGCCGTCAATCCATGCGCTGTTTCCCAAAAACGTCGTTCGTCTTGGCAGTGTTCCCATCTGCGAAATCATATCCGATGCACGCCCGGAGGGTATGCAGAAGAACAGGGCACGCTTCCCTGCGGGAGCGGGTGTTCGAGTGACGGTCGCTAAGCTGTCTTCTTTTTTAAGCAGGAGAACTTCGCCTTCGTTGTTTCCCCATAGCGCTGCCATTTCCGAATCGGTCAGAGCGGTTGACAGCAGCTTTTCCGGTTCGTTTTCTCCTCGAGGAGGAGTAAATAAATTGCGTAAGGGTGCGCGGATAGAATGAGCGGTCGGTAAATACCATTCCTGCCCGACAATGACGCCATTGGCTTCTTGGATGCCTCGCCGAAATCCGGCTTCAATCGTCTGGCCATTTTCATCCTCAACAACAAGCTCGAGGACGGAACGTATCTGCAATTCTTCTCCCGCGTATTTTCCTAAAGCGAATCCCTGTGTCTTACGACTCGGCATAAACTCAAACAGATAGTCGCTCAAATCACAAAGAGACGACGTATAGCCGGTGAGCAGCAGAACCGGTGTCTGATATTGATTGGATAGAACAGCCAGAGCAGTAGCCGAACCTTCATCTCCGGCAAAAACCACCAAGCCAACGTTTTCATCTTCAAAGAGTCGAATCGCGGTTTGTGCGCATTCGTGACTTCCGCCGACTTCATGGAAAACGACAGGAAAACGTAAAAGCCCTCGCGCGGCAGCAAACTGCATCGCTCGGCGCAAAGCCCGAGCTTCCGGTGCATCCGGGTCCGGGAAAGCGAGTAATACGACGACAGCACCCGAAGAAATCGAAAATTCCGAAGAAACGGGTAGGGCACTCAGTTCCTCCAGCTTTGCGATTTCATCTTCCGAACGAGCTTTTTTTACAAGCTGCGGCAAGACTGTTCGTGCTTTCTGCCGAAGACGCTCATCTTTTGCATTTTCGACAACCCATGCCAATTCTTGCGCACACTTGATTAAATCTCCATGTAAGAAATGCGCTTCCGCAAAGGCATAATGTGTATCATCGAGATAGGGGCTGTCAGGAAAACGCTTTATGAATCGTTCGGCAATATCAGACGCTCTCACTTCATTGCGACGCGCCAAATGAACGCGAATGAGCAGATACATAGCTGCATCTTCCTGCTCTGGTCTTGGAGCGCTTAAAATTCGTTCGAGTAATTTCTGCGCCCGCGCCATGTTGCCTTGCTGGAATGCTTCCATCGCATCGTCAAAACGAGTTGCGCCAAAGCCGAGCGGCGCGATGATGCAAAGCGCGAGAAGACTTACCAAGACACGCTGAAAAAAGCAGCTTGAAAGGAGGTGTTGGTTTCTACTGGATATTGACACGATAATCCGGATTGGTTTAAGTTTATTCAACAGTGACACTTTTTGCAAGATTTCGGGGCATATCGACATCGCATCCACGCATCACAGCGATATGATAAGCCAGCAACTGAAGCGGGATGACAGTTAAAAGCGGACTGAGCATCGGGTGCGTTTCGGGGACATAGAAAACATGATCCACGCGCTTGGCGATTTCTTTATCCCCTTCCGTCGCGACAGCAATAACGTGGCCGCGGCGAGCGCGCACTTCAGCAATATTCGAAAGAACTTTCTCGTAGGTTCCATCCTGAATCGCAATGAATACGACCGGCATATCGTCGTCGATGAGCGCAATCGGACCGTGTTTCATTTCCGCAGCGGGGTAGCCTTCCGCATGAATATACGAAATTTCTTTCAATTTCAACGCTCCTTCGAGCGCGACCGGGAAATTTACTCCTCGTCCGAGGTAGAGAAAGTTGCGATGGTTTTTATACTGCTCTGCGATGTTTTCAATCTTTTCGGTCTGATTTAGAATCGTTCCGACTTTGCGCGGAATCTCTCGAAGCTCTTTGATAAAGCGGTGTCCTTCCGCCGCGGAAATTTGACGATGACGCCCCAGACTCAGCGCCAGCATCGCCAGAACGACAATTTGCGATGTGAATGCTTTCGTCGATGCGACGCCGATTTCCGGACCTGCATGAAGATAGACTCCCGCGTCCGTTTTTC
>CAZADO010000069.1:0-2531 GCA_964483885.1 uncultured Alphaproteobacteria bacterium
GCATCGCGCCTAAACTTCCCTCTGGGATTGAAATTCGTTTGTAGCCTGCGGGCACACTGATGCGGGAAGAAAGTGTGTTCGACTGAGCCATCAGTAGGCCAGCCGAAAAACAAAATAGTATACTCGAAAGCAAGAAAATTCTTCTCATGTTATCCACTCCCCAGAATTAGAAAACGAAGACCGATTATTCCTAATAGAATGGTTACAATCGTGCGAAAAAGTGTTTCGTTCATTCGATTAACTAATAGCTTGCCTACCCACGTGCCGAGAATCATCATTGCCGCCAACGGCAGCGCAAGCAGCATATCTCCAATACCCAACAAGCGGGCTTGACTGTAAATCGGAATTTTGATGATGTGCATGGATGCCGCCGCGACGGCTTCGGTCGAAAGGAACGCTCCTTTGACAATGCCGAGCCGCAAAAAGAACGGCGTCATCATCGGTCCGGCTCCACCGACGACGGCGGAAAGAAAGCCCGCGACCACCCCGACATAGGGAAATTGCTTTAGACTCGCTTTGCGCGGCCACGGAATGCGCGCCAGAGTGAAGAAGACATTGAGCAGCAGGAATACGCCGACAGCTCGCGCAATAATTTCAGCGGAAAGCGCTGTATATAGGAGAGCGCCGACAAGTGCGCCGGGTATCGCTCCAATTATCAAACGGCCTGCGACGTTCCATTTTAGTTCTCGACGTGAGAAATACGCACGCGCGATATTCGCGACTAAAAGCAGAACGGCGAGAAAAGGAATCGCTTTGCGCACGCCGACACTTGCCGCGAGGAAAGGCAAGTATATGAGACCGCCGCCCATTCCTGCAATGCCGGAGAGCAACGCCGAAAGGAATGCGCCGAATGCAAGGAGAAGAAAAACGGTTGTATCTACGTCAAACAATTTGCGGCGATTATATTGTTAACCCCCTTAGTCCCCCCTGCAAGCCTGTTATAAGGAACCCCCCTGTGTCCCCCCGCCAGCGGGGGGAGATTTTTATTCATTGGGAACATTTGAAGGAAGGAGTGTTGCATCTCGTCCGGTTACTTCGAACATGCGGCGGATTGCTCGATAAGCACGGCGAGCAATTTCCTCCGGGACAGTGATTTCGAATTGCAGCTTTTCGAGTGATTCGATGACATTTTCCAGCGTGATGGTTTTCATATAAGGACAGATTTTGCAGACGCGGTAGAATTGCTTATCCGGCACTTCGATACTAAGCAAATCCGACAAGCCGCATTCGGTCACGGCGAGGAACTCCTGCGCATCACTTTGACGGGCGTAATCAATCATTCCTGATGTCGAAACAGTCGCGTCGGCGAGCGCCAAGACATCATCTCGGCATTCGGGATGCGCGAGTACTTTCAATCCGGGGATGCCATCTCGCATTTGCTGAACGGCTTCGGGAGTAATCTGCTCGTGAACATAGCAGGCACCGTCCCACGCGATAATGTTTTTGTCGAGAACGTTATTCGCGACGTGCCTAGCGAGATTTCGGTCGGGAATGAAGAGAATTGTTTTATTCGGCAGCGAGCGAACCACCGATACAGCATTTCCCGATGTGCAGCAGACATCGCTCAGTGCTTTGACTTCCGCGGTCGTGTTGACATAAGTAACCACCGCTAAATCCGGTTCTGTCTTTCGCAATTCTTCGATGCGGGCTTGCACGTCGGGCGCGGTTGCACTGTCGGCTAAAGAACATCCGGCGGACGGATCCGGCAACAACACCATCTTTGTTGGATTGACGATTTTTGCGGTTTCCGCCATGAAATGAACACCGCAGAAAACGATAACTTCTGCGTCTTTGACGTCGGCGGCTTTCATCGCAAGTCCCAAGGAATCGCCGGTTTCATCGGCGATTTCAAATATTTCAGCACGCTGATAATTATGCGCCAACAAGACGGCACGTCGTTCTCGCTTGAGGCGGCGCACTCTTTCGAGCAGGGGCTCGATTTCTTTGACCCGCTCCGGTGTATAATACCACGGGTCGGCGCGGCTTAATCTTTCGAGAACAGTTGTCATCAGGTTTCTCCCTTTAATTCCCCCGCAAGCTTGTTCAAAAGGAACCCCCCTTAGAGTCTATCCCAAAATAACGCTTGACAGGGAGAAATAGATTTTTGTATCTTATGAGCCACACATCATGATGGAGGATGTATGGCTAGGAGATCTTGGGTACTGTCGAACGAGTTTTGGGCGAAAGCCGAACGGTTGATTCCGCCACCGCGGCGTGATCCTCACAAGAGCTATCTGCGCAAGCCCGGCGGGGGACGCAAGCGTGCTAACGATCGATTAATTCTGTCCGGTATCTTTTATGTGCTGCGAACAGGCTGCCAGTGGAACGCTGTCCCCGGCCAATTCGGGGCGTCGTCCACGTTCATCGTCGCTTCCTGGAGTGGGCTGACGCCGGTTTCTTTGAAGCCTTGTGGCGCGCTGGCCTTGCTGCCTATGCAGAGATGGGCGACATTCAATGGGAGCGACAGTGTATCGATGGCGCGACAACGAAAGCCCCATTAGGCGGTGAAGCCACCGGTCCGAACCCTACGG
>CAZADO010000070.1:0-11180 GCA_964483885.1 uncultured Alphaproteobacteria bacterium
CAAGGGGAAATTCTCGCAAAGACGTCAGAATAATTTAGGGTAAAATTCGGAGGATTTACGAGCCAGAAAGAAAGACAAAAAGCAGTATCGATTCGGATAAACGAGCGCATCCGCGCTCCGCAAGTACGTGTGATTGACACAGGAGGAGAACAACTCGGTATCATGGACCCTCGCCAGGCACTTGAATTAGCTCAAAACCGGGATTTAGATCTTGTAGAAATTGCACCGACAGCGAATCCTCCAGTCTGTCGCATCCTTGATTTTGGAAAATATAAATACGAATTGTCTCGAAAGGAGCGGGAAGCTCGAAAAAAGCAGCATGTGTTAGTCATGAAGGGGATTCGTTTTACCCCGCTGATTTCCGACCACGATTTTGAAACCAAAGCAAAGCGAGCCCGAGGATTTCTTGAAGATGGAGCGAAGGTCAAAGTAACGGTTGTATTCCGGGGACGGCTCATGGCTCATCGGGAATTCGGCCATAAGATGCTGAAACGTTTTTCCGAAGCGGTCGAGGATATCGGAAAATCCGAGTCTCCTGCCAAGATGGAAGGGCCTCGACACATGGTGATGATTTTTGCAAAGAAATAATTGCATTTTTATAAAGAACGACAACCTCTGTCGTTATTGTATCATAGAAAGGTGGATTTTTCAAAATGCCGAAAATGAAAACAAAGCGATCTGCCGCTAAGAGATTCACTCGGACGGGTTCAGGCAAGATTAAGCGGAATCACGCTTTTAAAAGCCATATCCTGACGAAGAAAAGCCGGAAGCGGAAACGCCATCTGGCGAAGAGCGCTCTGGTGGATGATACCAATGAACGTCAGGTTCGCCGCATGCTGCCGGGATGGTAGCTTTTAGGCGCTTGTAAAGTTTTAGGACCGTAGAAAGAAAGGAAAACAGTTATGCCACGGGCAACGAATAATCCCGCCTCACGCCGACGCCGTAATAAAATTCTTAAAGCGGCGAAAGGGTATCATGGTGGACGCCGAAGGCTGCTGAAGCGTGCGACGGAGACCGTGGAAAAGGCATGGGTGAACGCATATCGCGACCGTCGGCGCAAAAAGCGTGAATACCGTCGGCTGTGGATTGTGCGCATAAACGCCGCCGCAAGAGCTTATGGACTGAGCTATTCGGTGTTCATGGATCGCATGAACAAATTATCCGTCACGCTAGATCGCCGGCAATTAGCTGATTTGGCTGTCCGCGACCCCGAAGCTTTCGGAGCTCTGGCGCGTCAAGCGGCGCAGGCGGCTTAAACGAAATTGAGCGATGGACATGGACTTGGGATTTACGACATCACATGGTCAGGCGGACTCAGTAACCTGAAATTGGGCGAAAGGGAGTTTCACGAGTTCTCAGAGCGACCCCCCAAATGGTTGGTGAGAGTCGCTCTCTCTCTATCTGGTATCGCAAAAGGCAAGCGTCATGATTGAAGCATTAACTGATATTCGCGAACAAGCGCTTCAAGAACTTCAGGCAGCAAAAACCCTGCAGGATGCCGAAGCAGCGAAGTATAAATTCCTCGGTCGCAAAGGTCTTATTGCGGGATTTTTCGGGAGGATGCGGGAGTTGTCTGCGGAAGAACGTCCGGAAGCGGGACAAGCGTTGAATCGGCTGCGTACCGAGTTGGAAGCGGCGGCGGAAGCCGCTTTAGCGAAATTCGCCCGGAAAAAGGAAGCGCTCAGTATCGATACAACGCTGCCGGGCAGGATGCCGCATTTGGGAGCGCTTCATCCACTGACAATTGTCACGAGACACATCATCGATATCTTCCGCCAGATGGGATTCAGAGTCGCTCGCGGTCCGGAGTTGGAAACCGTTTACTACAATTTCGATGCGCTCAATACGCCCCCATGGCATCCATCCCGCGATGAAACAGATACACTGTATTTACCCAATGGATTTGTCCTGAGAACGGAAACATCGCCGGTTCAAATTCGCGTGATGGAAAGCACACAACCTCCGGTTCGCATTATTGCGCCGGGACGTGTTTACCGCCGCGACAAACCCGATGCCACACACTCTCCGATGTTTCATCAAGTGGAGGGACTTTATGTGGATGTCGGCGTAACGATGGCGGATTTGAAAGGCACGCTTATCGCGTTCTATCGCGCTCTTTTCGGACAAGACACAGCGGTTCGTTTCCGGCCTCACTTCTTTCCGTTTACGGAACCCTCGGCGGAAGTGGATGTTACTTGTTTCTTTTGCTTGGGGAAAGGCTGCCGGATTTGCAAAGGAGCCGGCTGGATCGAAATGGGCGGCTCAGGCATGGTGGATCCGAATGTTCTCGATGGCGTAGGTTATGACAGCGAGAAATATACCGGTTGGGCTTTCGGTCTTGGGATTGAACGCGTCGCCATGATTCTTTACGGTATCGATAACATCCGCACGCTTTATGATGGGGATGTAAGGTTTTTAAAGCAATTCATCTGAGAAAAATCCGATGATTCTTTCATACCAGTGGCTAAAACAATTCGTGGATTTACCCATTAATCCTGAGCAGACGGCTGAACTGCTGACCATGCTCGGGCTTGAAGTGGAATCCACGGTCTCTTATGGCAAAGGAGTGGATAAGGTCGTCGTCGGTCGGATTGTCGAGCACAAGCCGCTCGAAGGCTCAGAGACGCTTCAAATCGTGCAGGTGGACATCGGAAGCGAAGTTGTACCCATTGTATGCGGAGCTCCGAATGTCCGCGAGCAGATGATCGTTGCGCTGGCGTTGCCGTCGGCAATTCTCGCCGATGGCATGGAAGTTAAAATCGCCAGTTTCCGCGGGCAGGAATCACGCGGTATGCTTGTCTCCGAAGCCGAAATCGGAATCTCGCCGGATACGACCGGACTGCTCGAAGGAGAATCCGACTGGCCGTTGGGAACTCCCCTGACCACCCTTCAGATTCCTGAAGACACGACGTTTGATGTGGAAGTGACTCCCAACCGCCCGGATTTTCTGTCCCACTTTGGAGTCGCCCGCGATTTGGCGGCGAAGCTTCGATTGCCGCTAAAACCACCGGAAGTCAATCTGCATGAGGTTGAGACGCCTACAACTGAACGCATTCAAGTAGTGCTGGAAGACCCGATTGGATGTCCCCGATATGCGGCGCGTTTCGTTGGCGAGATTACGATAAAACCTTCGCCGTACAACATGAGGCTCAGACTTTCGCGTTGCGGCTTGCGTCCCATTTCAAATATCGTGGATGTGACGAATTATGTCATGTTGGAACTTGGTCATCCCCTCCACGCCTTCGATTATTCGTTATTGCAGGGAGCGGAGATTCGCGTTCGCTGCGCACGGTCTGGAGAATCCTTTGTAACGTTGGATGAAAAGGAATATACGCTGAGATCGGACTCTCTGCTTATCTGTGATGGTCGGAGGGGAGTGGCTTTGGCGGGGATTATGGGCGGACGAAATAGTGAAATCAAAGATACCACAAGTGACGTCCTGATAGAGTGTGCTTATTTCGATCCGGTATCCATCCGGCGCTCATCGAAGTTCTTGGAACTTTCCACAGACTCTTCTCGGCGTTTTGAGCGGGGTGTTGATCCGAACGGCGTGACGCTGGTGATTAATCGAACCGCCGCTTTAATGGCCGAACTTAGCGGCGGGAAAATTTACAAGGGAATCGTTGACCAGTATCCGGAACCGATTGAACCTGAAATGATAGCGTTTCGTCCTGCGCGTGCTCGCAGTCTTGTGGGTGTAGATATACCCGATGAAGTGATGAAGGAAATTCTCACGGGACTCAAATGCGATGTGGACAGCAGCGGCGAATCATGGGTCGTGACTTTACCGACATTTCGCCCGGATTTGACGCGTGAAGTTGACTTAATCGAAGAAGTCATTCGTCTGTATGGCTATGATGAAATTCCAGCGGCCATCACCAGCCGGGTACCTCTGCAGTCGTATCGGGATCCGCTTTCGGAATTAGCGAATCTATCGGCGGATATTCTTGTCGGCCTGGGATTTTTAGAGGTGCACAGCGTTTCGATGGGTACCAGCAATCCCCGGCAGGAGCCTCCGGGAATTCCGGAAGGAGTCAAAATCGCCAATCCTGTCACGGATGATATGACGCATCTTCAAGGAGCTCTCCGCAGGAATCTCGTGCGGGTAGCCGCAACCAACTGGCAGCGCGGCGACCGGACATTGCGCCTCTTCGAGATGGCGCGCACGTTCCGGAAAGGTAAAGCGGACGATCCTCGGACATGGGAAGAGCTGTCCCTTGCAGCGATTCTGACGGGAACGGTGTACCCCACAGGCTGGACAAACCCACCTAAGCCTGCGGGATTTTTTGAGTTAAAGGGAGTGCTTGAAACCCTTTGTCGCAAGATTTCTCTTGACAATATGGAGATTTTTTGCTATGATGAAGATGGTGGGACAGGCCTTCACGGGGGGATAAAGGCAAACAACGATACCCTCGGTCAGTGGGGAGTTTGGAGCCAGAAAGAGATGAGCTCCTCTGAAATTGAAGCCGAGGTCGCTTATTTCGAATTGTCCGTGGACGCGCTCCTCAAGCATGTGAAGCTCGATCGCAAATTTCAACCGCTTCCACGTTTTCCGGGCGTTGTTCGAGATATTGCTCTTATTGTAGATGAAGCGCTTTCAGCCGGAGAATTACTAACGGCCATAGAGCAACTCGGCGGAGACCATCTCCAGCAGGTCGAAATATTCGACCTGTACCGGGGGGATCAGGTCGGCGATGCTCATAAGAGTCTTGCTTTTCATCTCGAATTTTCTCACCCTGAGCGGACACTGAAGGCGGAGGAAGTGGACGCAAGTATGGAACAAATCCTCACAGGATTAAAGGATAAATACCAAGCAGTTCAGCGGTAATCTATCGGGAAGTTTTCATCCGGGGGATGCCTGGCGATGAACGAAACTTCCCAAGATGCCACACATCATTCATATTGGAAGGGCAAATCAATCCGTGGATACCCAGGCTTTTGATATTCTCGAACAGAAAGTAAGTCAAGTTCTTGAAAAACTTGGCCGTTTACAGTCCGAAAACGAAAAATTGCGCTCGCAAGCAAAGGAATGGGAGACTCGTTATAAGGAGGCTTCCCAGAAATTGGAGGGGGTAACGCGAGAGCGGGACTCGTTGGTCGAAAACCAGCGCGATGTCAATAAAGAGGAGCGTATTCGCCAAAAGGTGGCGGAGCTTCTCGCACGTCTGGAAGCGGCCTAAGTGAAACGAAGCCAGTATTCAAATTGATGCGCCCATCCGTAAAAGCAGGTCCGGTCATGGATGATCGGGAAAAAACGGTTCAAGTCACGATTTTCGAGCAGGAATGCTCCGTTAAAGGTGACGCAGATGCGGATTATGTTCGGCGGGTGGCGGAATTTGTCGATGCCCGTATGCGAGCGGGACGAGCGGCACAGCCCTCAAAGCCTCCTCTCAAAATTGCCATAATAACAGCCCTGAACCTTGCCGACGAGCTTCTGGCTTGTCAGCGGGATAAAGAGGAACTCATTTCGCGATTTGAAGAAAAGGCTCGAGAATTTTCTGACAGTCTGAACCGGGGGCTAACGTAAGTATCCGATTTGTTTTCCCGAAATCTGTGGAGGACTAAAGCGACACAAATTTCATAACAAGAGACATCCCAAGGATTTAAAATCCCTGCTTGAGCCAGGCATTTAAGAACCACAAAGTTAAATGCATGGGAGCTCGACTCTGGCGTCTATTGCAAGCCTGAAATCCCGCCTGCGGGATTCCGCTCGACTTTCGGGTCGATGACGGATAGAGGAAGCGAGAACCGTACAGGAGGGCACCCACCGTTATGTACCAGGTTCTTGGTACAGGCCGCTTGCAGGGATTGTTTTTTGGGATGGGAGGGAAACACGATGGATAATTTAGTCATCTTTGCGATTATAGGGGGGATAGGCATTGTTGTCTTCTTTATTATCGGATGGTTCATTGGAAAACAACTGGAACGGGGACGCTACCTTAGAGCGCAGAGGGATGCCGACCGCATCATCTCGGACGCTCAAAAGGAAGCCGAAACCATGTTCAAGGAGAAGCTTCTCGAAGTTAAAGATGAGCAGCTTCGCCTAAAGGGAAAACAAGAAGCGGAACACCGCCGCAAACTTGATGAAATCGCACGGTCGGAACGAAGCCTTCGAGACCGGGATGCCAACCTTAAATCCCGGCTTGAAGCGTGTGACAAACGCGACAAGGAATCGGAAAAACTCCAGCAGCAATTAATTCAGCGCGATAAAACTGTTCATGAGAAGGAGGAAGTGATTGATGCGCTTATCGAGGAGCAGAAAACTGCTCTCGAACGTGTCAGTCAGATGAGTCAGGAACAGGCAATCGAAGAGCTGAAGGATCGTCTTCTTGAAAAGGCGAAAGAACAAACCTCCGAAATGATGAAGGAAATACGCGATCGGGCTCGGCAGCAGGCGAACCGGGAAGCCAAAGAGATTGTCATATCCGCGATTCAGCGCACCGCCGCCGACCATTCGGTTGAGACAACCGTTTCGGTCGTCAATCTGCCGAATGATGAAATCAAAGGACGGATTATCGGACGAGAGGGGCGCAATATCCGGGCGTTCGAGCAAGCTACCGGCGTTGATATTATCGTGGACGATACACCCGAAGCCGTGATTATTTCGGCCTTTGATCCTCTGCGAAGAGAAATCGCGCGCAATACGCTCGAAAGGCTTATGGCCGATGGTCGTATTCATCCCGCTCGCATCGAAGAGCTGGCCAAGAAATGCGAGAAGGAAATGGAAGAGCAGCTCGTCGAAGTCGGTGAAAACGCGGCGATGGAGGCCGGAGTCGTCGGATTGCACAGCGAGCTAATTAAAATCATCGGACGGCTGAAATATCGTACCAGTTACGGGCAGAATGTTCTTCAGCATTCCATTGAAGTGGCGCATCTGGCGGGACTGATGGCTGCGCAACTTGGATTGGACGCCAAGATGGCCAAACGCGCCGGTTTCCTACACGATATCGGCAAAGCCATCGACCGCTTCACAGAAGGAACGCATGTAACCATCGGCGCCGAATTGGCGAAAAAATATCGTGAGCCGAGAGTGGTGCAGAACGCGATAGCCTCTCATCATGGAGATGAGGAATCGTCATCGCTTATCGCAGTGCTTGTGCAAGCCGCCGATGCGATTTCCGGTAGTCGTCCCGGTGCGCGCCGTGAGACTCTGGAAGCCTATATCCAGCGACTGGAAAAACTTGAAGAAATAACTAAATCATTCTCCGGTGTGCAGAAGTGTTTTGCGATTCAAGCAGGCCGGGAAATTCGAGTTATCGTCGAACCGGAGAAAGTCAACGACGCTCGCGCCGAAGCTCTGGCACACGATGTGGCGGAACGCATTCAGGAAGAAATGGAATATCCGGGACAGATTCGCGTCACGGTTGTGCGGGAATTCCGAGCCGTAGAATTCGCGAAATAGCAGCGTGCAGGAAAATCTGAATATACTCTTCATTGGGGATGTTGTGGGAAAGCCCGGAATGGACGTGCTCCGTCACCTTCTTCCGGGACTTCTGCTCAAATACCGCATTGATTTTTGTCTCGCCAATGGTGAGAATGTCGAGGGCGGCAAGGGACTATCGCCGAAGCTTTTCGAAGAAATGCGCACGCTCGGTGTGGATGTAGTTACCGGCGGCAACCATAGTCTTTACCGAGATAAAATCCTACCGGTGATGGAAGAGAATCCGTCTTTGCTCAGACCTTTCAACTATCCATCCGGTACGCCGGGCTACGGTTCAGGTGTTTTCGATTTGAAGCTTCAGGATCGTGTGGCGGTTTTGAATCTACAGGGACGCGCATTCATGCCGCTCACGGACTGCCCGTTTCGAACCGGACGCGAAGAAATGAAACGGCTGTCAGCGTTTACGAAAGTCATTTTAGTGGATTTCCACGCGGAAGCGACCGCGGAAAAGATAGCGTTTGCGCGTTACGTTGACGGTCTGTGCAGCGCGATTATCGGAACACATACGCATGTTCAAACCGCCGATGAGACGATTCTCCCGGGAGGAACCGCCTATATAACGGACGTCGGGATGACCGGAGCACACAGTGGAGTGATTGGTTTGGATACGGACAGCGCTGTGCACCGGTTTTTGTATGTTCGACATGGAAAGCAGGCTACGCTGGCGAAAGAAGATTTGCGTCTTTCAGCGGTTCTTTTGGAAATCGAAACACAAACCGGTCGAGCGAAGCATATAGAACGATTGCAATTATCTCCATGACGAAACGAATCATTGCAGAGGCTTGGCGAGCCGCACACCTGCCCGTCGAACGAATCGTTGTTGACATCGAGGGGGACCACATTATAAAGGTCACACCTGCGAAGGATACATCTCCTTCACAGGGTGACCTTGTTTTTAACAAGCCGGCTCTGTTGATGCCCGCGTTCCATGATAGTCATGCACACCTCTTGACAGGTGGCCTGACTCTGATTCGTGTCAGCCTCACAGGTATCCGCGATTTAGATGAAGCCGCTTCTCGCCTAGAGGAAGCTGCAAAGGATTCGGATGGACGCTGGATGGATTGCTATGACTGGGATGAGACAACGCTTCCTCTGAACCGTCATCTTCTGGACAGAATCATTCCGAACATCCCTGTATTTATTTTCAGCCACAGCCTTCACACAGCGGTCGTGAACAGCAAAGTTTTTCGGCAAGCGGGAATCGATGAGAATTCGCCTAATCCTCCGCGAGGAAGGTTCGGGCGGGATGCAAACGGGAAGCTGAATGGATTGCTGCTCGAAGACGCTATTGATTTCGTTGCAAAGTCGCGTCCGCCGATTGAAAAATCGCAGGCGCGCATGGCGATGCTAAAAGCTCAATTTCTGGCTTTTTCATTGGGAATCACAGCCGTCAGTTGCAGCGTCCGTAGCGAGTTGCTGCCGTTCTATTTCGATTTCGCACAGAGCAGCGACGCGAAGATACGCCTGAATTTATGGAAAGTCGCGGCTGATTTTGACTATGAAAAGGAGCGTTTCGAGAAACATGAAGGAACGCGTTTTCGGCTTGCAACGTTCAAGGGATTCGTGGACGGAGCTCTGGGTTCGCAGACCGCAGCGATGTGGGAGCCTTATTCGAATAATCCAAACAACAGCGGTATCTTAAGCGCTACGAAAGAGGAGCTTTCTGCTTTCATCAGGCGCGCCGCGGATAATGGCTATCACGTGGCGCTGCATGCGATTGGAGATCGCGCCTGCACAACAGCGCTTGATGCTTTTGAAGCAGCGAAGTGCTCTGACAAGCGAATGCGTCTCGAACATGCACAAACTCTCCGACAGGAAGACATCGGCAGATTTGGGCAGCTTGGAGTCATCGCTTCCATGCAGCCGATTCATTGTACGGCAGATATGAGATGGGCTGAAGCACGCATCGGTCCGGAACGTTCCCGCTTAAGTTATGCGTGGCGTTCAATCAAAGATTCCGGCGCGCGTCTCTGTTTCGGCAGTGACTGGCCGGTTGAAACGCTCAATCCTCTCGCGGGTATCCATGCCGCTGTAACGCGACAAGACGCAGAAGGCAATCCTCCGGGAGGATGGGTGCCAGAACAAAGACTGAACATTGAGGATGCTTTAAGTGCATACACAGAGGCGGGAGCTTATGCGGCATTCTGGGAGAAAGAACTCGGTACGATTTTAGAAGGGAAACTGGCTGATCTTGTTGTCCTATCTTGCAATCCGCTCGCCTGCGACCCACAAGAAATCCTGAATGCGAAAGTGCTGATGACGATGTGCGGAGGGGAGATCGTCTATCGCGATAGTACTGTTTAGAATATCTATCTGAAGATAGCGTTCAAATAAAAAGCGCCGAACACGATTTGTGTTCGGCGCTAAAATTTTCGTAGAGTTTTATTAGAGGCGAGTGTTTACTTGCCTGTCTCGCCTTCGGCTTCAGGTTTTGCTGGGGTTTCGGCAGGAGCTTTTTCGGCGGCGGCTTTATTGTGCGTTCCGGTTGCCAAAGCCTCTTCATAGTTGAAACCTTTAAACGTTGGTGAGGCTTCGTTATGACAGCCTTTGCAGGTTTCTTCGGTAGGTAGAATCATACCTGCCGCGATAGCTTGTTCGCGGTCTTTCATAACTTTCATCGCCTTGTAATCGGCTCCGGGGCCGTGGCAGGCTTCACAACCGACATTTGCAAAGTTTTCATCCGGCGTTTCAGGATTGTATCCTGTGGCTGTCCCGAAACCTACCGTATGGCACTTCAAACACTCGGGATTTTTGTCTTCACCTTTTTCAACGTTTAACGTCTCCATCGCCTTGGCATGTTTGGTCTCAAGCCAATTCTCCCATACCATTCCTTTGCTCTCGCCCTTGTGACACATCTTGCATTTGCTGTTGCCAACGTAATCATGAGCAGCCCCTTCGGCAAACGCTGGGAGTGCAGCGAGTGCTCCTAAAACAACAATCGCCAGAAACAGAACGGCAATTTTGCGATACATGGATAGTCCTCCTTATTTAATTCAAACGCCGCAATAATAGAATATCGATACGATTGCGACGCCTTACAAAATGGGTTTACCTCATATCCTATATAACTTATAAAAAATAAATCGCTTTGTCAAGCGAAAAAATTCGCTTATTCTCCTATCATGGAGAGAACCTTTTGAGCGACGGTTGCCGCTAAATATTTGAAATCTATTGGCTTGGCGATGTAATCTGACGCGCCAAGTTCCAGAGAAAGACGACCTTCTTCATCGTCATCGTATCCGGTCATCATGATAACTCCCACTGTCGAGTCAAAGCGACGGATTTCTCGAAGCGTTTCAATGCCATCAAGGCCGGGTAAGCGAATATCGAGCAGAACAAGATGCGGTCGTACGGCGCGAATCAGCGACAATGCTTCTTCACCGGTTGTAGCTGTGTGAATCTCGAATTTGCGCTTGGCAAGGAATTGATGGATAGCTTCCAAAACATCAGGATCGTCATCCACAATCACAATTCGTCCTTGAATCACAATCTATCCTCCTGTTTCAAAAGCCTTTGCCTGCTCCCGACCGATGTTTTCATCCACTCGCCACATTATCAAAGCTCCCACAACGAATAAAAGCAACAAGGTCAGCATCGCAATCCGCAGACTACCGGCCAGAAAAACCGCCAGACCATACACCAAAGGCCCAATAGCTCCAGCGAATTTGCCTGAGATTCCGAAAAAACTGAAGAATTCACTCGCATGCTTCGGAGGAATCAAGTATGCCTGTAACGAGCG
>CAZADO010000071.1:0-4050 GCA_964483885.1 uncultured Alphaproteobacteria bacterium
CAATCCATCACACTTTGCATATATTCTTTAATGTAAAATTGCTATAAAGAACGGGCCTGCATAATTGTGGGTCACTCAGGTTAGCAGGCTCGCGCCTGCGATGGAAGCACAACTGAATTTCTTCAGATGAAGATACATAGTTCAGATGTGCTTTTTCATTTCACCGCGAAGATATCCGCCGGGGTGGGTCTCATGAGTTCTCAATGGCACACCTTCACGGTGTTGGCTGCTTGCAGCCGACCCGAAGTATCCGCCGAGGCATGCGTCCTCGCGTGCCCGGGCAAAACAGCCGCCGAGGCAGATCCCCTGATCTGCCCGGAATGTAAAGGCTTTCGCCGAGCAGGGTCCCCCGATCCTGCCGGAATGTAAGGCGTCCCGCGCGTAAACGAAAAACCACTAGCCAACACGCTCCTGCGTGTTGGAAATGATAAGGAGGCAATCATGAAATCCCTTTGCATCACCCTACTCGCAATTCCTTGTGCAGCACTTTTGACATGGATTACACCTGCGATAGCTGATACATATACAGTTCATCCCGATGGTTCCGGCGATTTTCCGACAATCCAAGCGGCGATCAATGTGGTTTTCGATGGAGACACAATTAAACTAACTGACGGGACTTTTACAGGAAACGGAAACCACAATATTGATTATATCAGTAAAGCTATCACAATTTGTTCGCAAAGTGGAAATCCGAATGAGTGCATCATCCATTGTCAGGATTCAACTAGAGGATTTCATTTTCACTCGAATGAGGATTCCAACTCGGTCCTGCAAGGAATCTCGATCACTGGTGGTCGGCTTATTGACCGAGGTGCCGGTGTATATTGCTATTCTTGTTCCCCCAAGTTCGAAAATTGTATCATCTCCGGTAATTGGGCATTCATTTTTGGTGGAGGGGTTTATTGTAATGATGCTTCCCCAATTTTCGCATTTTGCAATTTCAGAAATGCGGCTATGGCTGGTGATATACCTGCACCATCCTTTGGTGGAAGCATATATAGCTATCATTCTCGGCCCGTCTTCAGGTATTGCAGAATTGAGAATAGCCAAGCGAGGAAAGGTGGTGGTGTATATTGTGACAGATCCTCACCGACTTTCACAGGTTGCAGTTTCGATGACAATTATGCAATTGATGATGGTGGTGGTATCTATTTTGAAGACTGCTATTCACCTGTTTTTGTGAACTGTACATTCGACAATAATGAGGCAGACGATCGGGGTGCTGGAGTGTACTGTGAAAACACCTCACCAAGCTTCACGAATTGCGTGATCAGTAACAACCTCTTGGATGGCACACCAGGTGATGGGGGCGGCGTATATTGCCTAAGTTCCTCGCCAAGCTTTGTGAATTGCATTATAAGTAAAAATAGAGCATGGCATGGAACGGGCGGAGGGATATATTGTTTGTCTTCTTCCCCAGTATTAAGACATTGCACGATAAGTGGCAATCTGGCTCTTGAATGGGGTGTAACTGGCGGGATATATTGCAAAGATTCCTCACCTGTTATTAGCAATACGATAATCGCCTTCTCACAGGGAGCAGGGATTCACTTTATAAATAGCTCCGCGAGCCAAATAGAGAATTGCAATATTTTTGGAAACATTTTCGGAAGCCAACTTGTGGATATTACTTTTGAAGATGATGACGAATACAATGGCCCATTGGGAATCGGCGAGATTTCAACGACGAATGCGAATGGTGATCCCTGTGATTTATTCAACAATATCTTTACCCATCCTATGTTTGAGGATATGGATACCGGGGATTTTCATCTTTTAGATTCCAGTCGTTGTATTGGCGCAGCTCAAATTAGTGAGGTGAGCGAGGATATCGAAGGGAATCCGCGCCCAAATCCTCAAGGTTCGAATCCGGACATCGGTGCTAACGAAAGTGACCTTGGGACTCCGATTCCTATGGAAGGACTTGCTGGATATCTGAGTGGTACTTTGGATCCGAGCACATTCCATATTGTTGGAATGATCAGCATTTTAGAAGCTGACACTTTACGTCTCTCACCGGGAACAACTTTCATCTTTGATGGACCCTATCCATTTATGATTTACGGGACGCTCTTGGCTAATGGAAGTAGTAGTGAACCTATCATTTTTATCGCTGATACTTTGTCGAATCCTGACCGATGGCGCGGTCTACGTTTTTATGAATCCGGCAGTTCAGGGAGTATACTCACCTACTGCCTTATCGAGAATGGTCTTGCGGTTGGTATTGGAACATCTGACTGTGGGGGTGGCGTATATTGTTATGATTCCTCGCCGATCTTCGAAAATTGTACTATAACTGATAACATAGCGATGGGTGCTGGTGGCGGAGTACACTGTAGCGGAGACTTACCTACTTTTACAAATTGTACAATCACCAATAATATAGCGAGCGATGTTGGTGGCGGAGTATATTGTAGTGGCTCCCCGATCTTTACAAATTGTACAATTAGTGGGAATGCTTCAACTGATTTTGGCGGCGGAGTATACTGCGTATCGGGTTCACCGGTTTTCACACAATGTACTATTCACCACAATTCTACAGAAGGATCTGGTGGCGGTGTATGTTGCTATGGTTACTGGAGTTCGCCAATTTTTACGCGATGTACCTTTAGCGGCAATTCTGCGGAAGTAGTTGGCGGCGGTATTTATTGTTCATATAGTGCACCTACTTTCACTAGCACTATCGTGGCCTTTTCCGAAGGCGCGGGATTCTGTCTCTATTACAGTCCAGCTTGCGCGATTGAATATTGCGGAATCTACGGCAACAGTGGTAGAGATATTGTTTTTTGGGAAGATGATTCTTCCCAAGGGCCTCCCGGTATTGGTGTGCTTGCTACCACCAACGCTAATGGCGACTCCTGTGATATTTACCACAACATCTTCCTCGATCCGATGTTTGTCGATACATCAGAAGGTAATTATCATCTTCTTGCAGGTTCGCCGTGCATTGATGCGGGGGATCCGGAATTGCCGCTTGATCCGGATAACACGATAGCTGACATCGGCGCGTTCTATTATAATCAACTTGCAGCGGAACCTATTCTATATCAAGTACCGACCGAGTTCGCGCTTCATCCAAATTTTCCGAATCCATTCAATCCCACAACCACGATTCGCTACGACGTCAGACAAACCGGCAACGTTCGACTAACGATATTCAATTTGCTCGGGCAGGAAGTCACGCGCCTCGTGGACAGCCAACATCTCGCCGGAACCTACACGATTTCATGGGACGCAGCGAACTTTCCTTCCGGGATTTATTTCTGCCAGATGCAAGCGCCCGGATTCATTCAAACGCGGAAGATGGCGCTCGTGAAATAAGGTTACCCCCCTTTAATTCCCCCCGCAAGCAGAGGGGACTAAGGGGGGTAATCAGTGACTTTCCCAAAAAAATTTCGTATTTTTAAACGTAAGAATCCCAAGAGATAGAGATCTCTAAGAGAGATATATCTCTCTTTTAATCTCTCTTAAGAGAAGTTAAAAAAAAGAACCTATCTCTCTTAAAGATGTCTAAAAGAGACTTCTACCTCTGGCAAAAAGCGGAAAAATAATCCGAATCCGCTCGCAAACGTTGACTATAAAAATCCATACTGTTGACAATATACAAAAATAACTTGATATTGTCAAGAAATATTTGTATATTACCATCGAATCCAGAAAGGCGTGTGCCATGTTCTATATTCAGCTTTTCCTCGCAGTTATCGTAACTATTTCCAGTTTACAAGCGGCGGACTTAAGCGCTGTCGCAGAGGAATGCGGCTTCGGCGAAGAAATCAATCAGGTTCGCGTCGAAGGCGCTATTCAGGCTGTCGCACCGTTTCAGAACAAGAATATAGCAGGCGCGTATATCGTTTCTACCACCGTGGATGGGAGTTTGGAGCTGACACGCTGGAGCGAAGCAGATGGAATCGAATGGCGGCGCAATCTGGAATATCCCGTGTTTATATCGCTGTCGGTTTCCGCGCAAGGTGAGCTCGTTGCCGCTTGCACGTGGGAAGAAGAGTCCGTGTTAGGATTTATTTTCGATGAAGCCGGCGAAGTACAAGA
>CAZADO010000072.1:0-5568 GCA_964483885.1 uncultured Alphaproteobacteria bacterium
GGAAGTCCACTGCCAGGTCCTGGTAGGGGGACAGCTGCGCTCCCACAAAGGCGTCAACCTGCCCGGCATTGATCTGTGCATCAGCGCGTTTACCGATCACGACCACAAGTGCTTGAAGTTCGCCCTGGAACAAGGTGTGGATGCGGTCAGCCAGTCCTTTGTCCAGAGCCCGGAGGACATCAAAGCCGTGCGCGCGGCGGCGGCGGCCGTGGGCCGCAAGCCCTTTATCGTCGCCAAGATCGAACGCTCCCGGGCCCTCGATCATATTGATGCCATCCTGGAGGCTGCGGACGGAATCATGGTCGCCCGCGGCGACCTGGGCGTGGAGATTCCAATCGAAGAGATCGCCATGGTACAGAAACGCCTCATCCACCAGGCGAACCTCTTGGGGAAACCGGTCATCACCGCTACCCAGATGCTCGAGTCTATGGTGGAGAATAAGCGCCCCACCCGGGCCGAGGTCACGGACGTAGCCAACGCCATCCTCGACGGCACGGACTGCGTTATGCTTTCCGAGGAGTCGGCCATGGGGATTTGCCCGGAGGAAGCCGTGGCCGTCATGGCCCGCATCGCCGAGGTCACCGAGGCACACCGCAGCGATCAATCAATGCGTGAGGCTCTCATAGCCGCCGTGGCTGGCAAAGGAGTCAGCGTGGAGGATCTTATTGCCTTGAGCGTCCACAGTGTCGTGGAACGCCTTACCCCTACTGCCGTGGTCACTCCCACCCAAAGCGGCGCCACCGCGCGTAGTATCAGCCGTTTCCGGCCTCCGATGTGGATCGTGGCTCCCAGCCGCAATGAAACAACGTGCCAGAATTTACAATTCTCCTACGGCGTCTATCCCGTGCAGGTGACCGAGCACCCGGCAAGCTGGGAGGCGTACGTCCGGGACTGGCTTGAGCAGCATGGGCTGGCAAAGGGTCTGGCGCTCCTCACGCAGGGATTCTCGGCCCCGTATACTGGCGGTACGAACCGCCTGGAGATTATTGACTTTGGCCTACCCTGTGAAGAGACGGTCGACGAATAACAAAAGGAGACATTATTATGGACAACTCCATTATCAAACTGCGGGCCCGCGAGATCCTGGACTCTCGAGGCAACCCCACAGTGGAAGTTGAATGTACCCTCGCCTGCGGCGTCAAGGCCAGGGCGGCCGTGCCGTCAGGGGCTTCGACCGGCATCCACGAGGCGGTCGAGTTGCGCGACGGTGACCTGAAGCGTTTCGGAGGCAAGGGGGTAAAAAGAGCCGTGGCGCACGTAAACGAAACGATCGCGCCGCAGCTCATCGGTCAGGATGCCCGTGCGCAGGCTGTCATTGACGAGATGATGATCTCCCTGGACGGCACCCCTAGTAAGGCGAAACTCGGGGCCAACGCCATCCTGGGGGTCTCACTGGCCGTGGCCCGGGCAGCCGCAACGGCTGCTGACCTGCCGCTATTCCATTACCTGGGCGGCCCAAATGCCACCCGCCTCCCCGTGCCAAATATGAATATCTTAAATGGCGGGGTCCACGCCCGCTGGCAGGGAGCTGACTTCCAGGAATTCATGGTCGCACCTTATGGCGCTTCCGGCTTCCGGGAGGCCCTGGAGTGGGGAAGTGAGATCTACCACGCCCTGCGCACCGTGCTGATGGACAAGGGTCACCGTGTCGGGGTCGGCGACGAGGGGGGATTTGCCCCGGAGGTATCTTCAAACGAGGAACCCTTGGAATTTATCATGCAGGGTATCGAAAAGGCCGGCCTCAGACCAGGCGTCGACGTGGGCATTGCAG
Source organism: uncultured Alphaproteobacteria bacterium (assembly GCA_964483885.1). GTDB lineage: Bacteria > Electryoneota > RPQS01 > RPQS01 > DYHQ01 > JAUXGA01. Next base: position 1,772 of record CAZADO010000072.1, read on the forward strand.
TGGACCCGGCCTCAAGCGCGTTTTTCAAGGATGGCACATATCACCTGCGCACTGAGAAGCGCAAGGCCTCCGCCGGGGAGATGGTGGACTACTACGAAAAGCTCATCAACACCTATCCCTTGGTGCTCCTGGAAGACGGACTGGCCGAAGACGACTGGGAGGGCTGGAAAATACTCAACGCCCGCCTCGGTGGAATCGTCGAGCTGGTGGGTGACGACCTCTTTGTGACCAACGTGGAGCGCATCAGCCGGGGTATCCGTGAGGACGTTGCCAACGCCGCCTTGATCAAGCTCAACCAGATCGGGACACTGACCGAGACCGTCGCCGCGGTCCGGATGTGTAGGAAGGCCGGTTGGGGGGCCTTTGTGTCCCACCGCAGCGGGGAGACCGTGGATAGCTTCATCGCCGACATGACGGTCGCCCTGGATACCGGACATTTGAAAAGCGGCGCTCCGGCCCGGGGCGAACGGATCGAGAAATACAATCAACTCATACGCATCGAGGAGGAACTGGGCGCCGCCGCCTGCTATGCGGGCAAAGAAGCCTATGTGAGACCGGTGCGATTCTAGGAAGGACAATCATCCATAGACAGAAGGACAGATTATCTTACCAAGGGGAGGTTTCCATGCAAGTTTTAGTCTACGGCACCCATCCTTACGATCAGAAATACCTAGAGGTCGCTAACAAGGGAAAACATGAGCTCAAGTTTACCCCGGCCACATTGGATGAGCACACCAGTGCTCTGGCTCAAGGAGTTCCCGTTGTCTGCTGTTTCGTGGACGACACCCTTGATGCCGAGGTTTTGCAGAAACTCGCTGATGGGGGCACTAAACTGGTTGCTTTACGCTGCACGGGCTTCAACAACGTAGATCTCGAAACAGCAGATAGATTGGGCGTTACAGTGATGCGGGTGACGCGTTATTCTCCCTATTCGGTGGCCGAGTTTGCGGTGGGCTTGACGCTGTCTCTAAACCGCAAGATCCACCGGGCCTACAATCGGGTCCGGGAGGATAATTTTCTGCTTGACGGACTTCTTGGCTTCGATCTCCACGGCAAGACTGTAGGTGTTGTCGGCACAGGCAAGATCGGTGTCGTTCTGGCCGGGATAATGAAGGGCTTTGGCTGCGCACTTTTAGGGTACGATGTTTACCGGAATCAGGCGTGTATCGATCTGGGCTTGCGTTATGTTGGATTGAACGACCTACTGGCCCGGTCGGACATTGTCAGCCTGCACGCTCCGCTGATGCTGGCGACCCATCACATGATTAATGCCGACACGATTTCCCATATGAAACGGGGAGTCATGCTGATCAATACCAGTCGTGGCGGCCTGGTGGACACCAAGGCGCTAATCGAGGCGCTCAAGGAAGGACAAATGGGTGCCGTGGGGATGGATGTCTATGAAGAAGAAGGCCATATGTACTATCATGACCTCTCCAACCAGATTATTGCCGACGACCTCTTCGCCCGGCTGCTCACATTCCCCAATGTGATTGTTACCGGTCATCAGGCCTTTTTCACCCAAGAGGCCCTGACGATGATCTCCGGGACGACCATTGAAAACATCAGCGACTTTGCCGCTGGCCGAAGCAACAACAACAGCCTGAAGACCGAGCAGGCTATCAGCCCCACCACCAAGGACAAAAAATATCGAGAGATTGCAGATACTTTGATGTAAATGATGTGTAAAAAACATAGAATCACCAGAACCAACTAACCTGTGAAAGGAGCCGAGCATGAAGTTTTTGGATCAAATGGATATCAAAGGGAAGAAACTCCTTATTCGGGTGGACTATAATGTGCCATTGAAGGATGGAGTTATCCAGGACGACAACCGTATCAGGGGAAGCGTTCCGACCTTGACCTACGCGCTTGAAAACGAGACGGCTATAATTGTTTCTTCGCACTTGGGAAGACCAAAGGGTAAGCGCGTGCCGGAACTCTCGCTTTCACCGACGGCCAAGAGGTTGTCTGAGCTTTTGCAGCACGAGGTACAAATGGCCCCTGACCGCATTGGACCGGGAGTGACCCGTCTGGCTGAAGCACTCAAGCCGTGCCAGGTGTTACTGCTTGAAAACCTGCGCTTTCATGAGCAAGAGGAGAAGAATGACCCAACCTTCAGTAAAAGCGCATATCCCTTCCTTTGAAAAGGCTCACAGGGGCTCAGGAAGACAGAAAGGTATTTTCCCTAAAGAAAACTTCTCCTATGATCCCGTGGAAGACATCTTCATATGCCCTGCCGGAGAAATCCTGCGAAGACGAAATTATAATAAGAAACGAAACTAGTACGAATATAAGGCACCAACCAAGACTTGCGCTCAATGTAAGCTTAAAAAGAGATGCACCAAATCAAAAGGGGCCGATCACTTAAACGACATGCACGGCAAGATGAAGTCGATATCATGCTGAAAGAAGCTGAGAGTAGAAAGGCAAGACAAAATATTAAGCATCGTCAAGATCTATCAGAGCGTTCATTCGCATGGTCCAAAAGATATGGTTATCAGAGAGCAAGATGGCGAAACTTGTGGCGTATGCAGATTCAAGACTTCTTGATTGCAGCCGTTCAGAACATCACTATTGTGATAAAGCAACCAAAGCAGAGAACGTCAAAGAGCAATGTCCGGGCGGAGGAAGTCCGGGAATGTCAGCTGAGAGGGATCCCATGCTGCGCTATGGAGCCCCTATTTGACTGGCTTTCAGGGCTCAACGGTCCTTTATCATGTTTGGCTTAAAAACCGCCCGACCAAAATTTTAGAGCATTAAGTTTCACAACCCTTTTGAGCAACAGACCGTCATGATGTGACCCCATACGCGAAATTTGCGCGCAATATGATCACGGTCTACGGCATGAGCAAACAGGCGCCGAATATATCACTGGTCGACCATCAGCAGGGCCTGTTTCTGGGACAGGTCCCACACCTCACACAGCACTCTGAAAAACTTGGGCGGATCATCGACGATGAAATTCAGGAAATTATACAAAACTGTTACGCGGATGCAAAACAATTACTCCTGGACAAACGCGTTAGAATCGAGGAAATGGCAAAGGCCCTGCTTGGAAAAGAAAAAATGGATGAAAGTACTCTTGTCATTCTGAGCCCGCGCAATTCAAAAAAAGGAAATGAATTTAAGACCTGACGCTCCGCCGTTACCGATCAAACCGGGAGATGTTCAACTGGTTTTTTTCAGGGCGTCTTTATCAGATATCAAACTGCCAAAGGATGATGCCAATGGACGAAATGATAGCAAAAATTTTCATAATCGCATTTTTGGTGGAAAGCATTGTGCTCCATGAGATGGCGCACGGCTATGTCGCTTGGCTGTTCGGAGACCAAACAGCCAAGCGCCAAGGGCGCATCACATTCAACCCGATTCCCCATATCGACCCGCTATGGACCATCGTCATACCGATCGTCGCTTACTTTCTTTCCGGAGGGACGTTTATCATCGGCGGGGCAAAGCCCGTGCCCGTAAATCCGTTCAACTACCGCCGGCCGGTCTTGGGAGACATCTGCGTCTCAGTCGCCGGAGTTGCCGCAAACTTCCTGATAGCCGTGATAATGATACTGTTGCTCAATATTGTTCATTTCATTTCCGGGAACTCCACCGGCACACTGGTCGCCCATGTGCTGTTGAACGTTGCACTTCTTAACATCGTGCTGGCTATGTTCAACCTGATTCCCATCCCGCCGCTCGACGGCAGCCATCTTTTCAAGTACCTATTGCCGCAAGAACTGCGCCACAGTTATGAGAAGCTTGGCCGGACCGGCGCAGGTTTCATAATTCTGATTTTACTA
>CAZADO010000073.1:0-9753 GCA_964483885.1 uncultured Alphaproteobacteria bacterium
TACCTTGGAGCAGGGAGCGCCGAAGCGACGCATGCGATGGCGGAAGCCATGTCGCGAGCCTTCGCTGACCGCGCGGTTTATCTTGGAGACCCGGATTTCTGCAAGATTCCTATGGAAGGATTGACGTCGAAAGCGTATGCGTCCGAACTTCGTGCAGGTATTCACCGTTGGGAGCATGTGAATCCTCCCGGTGCAGGTATTCCTCCCGGCTGGTTGCCGGATACGACAGACGGTCACACGACGCACTTATGCGTTTTGGATGAAGATGGCAACGCGGTGTCATTGACAGCGACCATCAACACTGGTTTCGGCAGCGGTGTTGTTGTGCCCGGTGTGGGAATTATTCTGAATAATGAGATGGATGATTTCGTTACGAATCCCGGTGTGCCGAATTTCTTCGGTCTTGTTGGAGCGGAAGCGAACGAAATCCAGCCCGGCAAACGCCCGCTTTCCTCGATGGCGCCTACCATTGTGCTGCAAAACAATAAACCCTACCTTGTTGTCGGCAGTCCCGGCGGGCCGCGCATCATCACGACGGTTTTTCAAGTGATTGTGAATGTCGTTGACCATAACATGCAGCTTCAGGAAGCTGTCGATTTCCCCCGCATGCACCATCAATGGATGCCGAACAAGCTCTATCTGGAACGCGGTTTTCCGATTGATGCGATTACCGACCTTCAACGTCGCGGCCACAAAATCGCTTATGGCGGCTTATGGAGTGGCGCTACCGCCATCCTTTCCGATTCTACCAGCGGCATGGTCTTCGGCGCCACCGACAGCCGCATGGAAGGAGCCGCTCTCGGCTATTGAGCTTCTGTGATTTGTTGCAATTAGGTCGAGAGGCAAGGGGCTGAAGCCCCTTGTTTGATTCGGGTAGGAGGTGGATTTATCAAGGGACTAAAGAGAGGCTCTTTGCCTGATTATTAAATGCCGTAAATCGCCGTTGTGGGTGTCCACACCCACAATGGCGAAGGTATTCACACTGTTGACAATGTCAGACGGTTTCCGTATATTGTATGCAATTAGCTGAGGAGTTCGTTTATGGCCAAAATTGGTCAGAGAATTCGTGAGGCTCGCAGAAAAGCCGGCCTGTCACAGGAAGCGCTCGCCGATAAAATCAGCGTCAATCGTTCCTACCTGTCCCTTGTCGAAAACGGGAAATCGTCACCCACCTTCGAATTTGTCGAAAAAATCGCTAAGGGGATTGACCTCCGTGTGGAAGATATCATCTTAGGCGAGCAGGGACGGTATCTGGTGTACGATACTGAGGATGAAGCGCCGATGTATGATGGTCTCTCCGAGCTGCTGCAGGATCATCATCAAATGATTCTGATGAATATTACCGAAGAGGAAATCGATGTCATGCGGACGATTCGCCTCAACAGCCGCATTCGGCCATCGAAAGCGTTTTTCGTGCAGGCTCTCCTTGATTTCCGCAAATCAAAACAACCTCCGCGGTGAAATTTCTCCTTGACATGGCCCGGCGTCATGATATCGAGCTGCACTTCAAACGTCTGACTGACGGCGTCCGGGGATACTCGATTCCGGACAGAACGATTGTTCTCGATTTGGATCTTTCCGAAGAGCGAATGAACTGGACGTTTTGCCACGAACTCGCTCATCTGCTGCAAGGACACGGCAAACCGGAAAGTCCGGTGACGATGCAGGATGAAAGAGACGCTCACCATCAGGCTCAAGATTTGTTGCTTCCTCCCGAAACGTTTCGTCCTGACACGTACCGATTCTCTCTGACGGAACTGAAGAAACGCTATCCACAGGCAAGTTGGGAAGTCATCGCCCGAACCCGCGTGCGACATCGACCCGGAGTGCTGACGATATTCGATAATAATAAACGTACCGTTCGCACAGCTCCGCAACCCCTTCATTTTCCGTCAGAACTTCATTCTCTGGAGCAGGAGGTGAAGCAGTTTCTTAATGCGAACAATCCGATAACACAGCGAAGTGGAGACGGTTTGCAAGTGGAAGGTGTGTTTATCGATGAAGGACGCGGCGTCGAACGCATCATCCTCATCACTGATTCACAAAGTGAATAAACCGTTGTAACTATCGTACCGCACCGTAGTGCGTTTCAAGTAAACATAGTTATGAAAAGCTTTCTGACAGTCCTTCTATTATCGACCATTTTGTCGTCCGCAACATTATGTTTCTCTGGCGAAACTCAATCGCTCTATCAGCAAACGAAAGAGCATCGTGTAGACGGTCTGAAGAAACTTGACAGCGGCCCGGACTTTCGTTTGTGCTGGCAGCCGATAGAAGCTTCGCAGACAGCGCGACCTGTCTATCTGATTTTCCTGCGCCGCAGCGAAGATGTGGCTTGGTCTTATTTCGATTATACCGATGACACGAGTTTCGTCGATTACGGAGCTGCGCTCTTTTTCCCGGATATCATGTATGACGTGCATGTGTACTTCGGTTCGGTGCGGAAGTTGCCGGGTTATCCATTCGATCCACAAGAGCGGCGTATGCCCGGCGATGCCTTTCGTTCTATTTGGTAGCGAAGCGGTTTCAATTTTCTATAAGCAAAATATACTTTTTGACAATCGAATTCATTAATTATTGGAATAACTCAGCGAGGAGAAAAACCAATGAAATTGGCATCCGAGAAGCGAGGGGACGTTTTCGTTATCAGTCTCAAAGGCAAAATCATGGGGGGACCGGAATCAACGCAATTCCATGACCACCTGAAAGAAGCGATTGCTCGCGGCGAGCGTAAAGTCGTCCTTGATTTGGGCGGTGTCGAATGGATGAACAGCTCGGGATTGGGAGTGCTTATCAGCGCCTTTACGACCCTGAGGAATGCCGGGGGAGAGATGAAGCTGGGACGCATCACCGAAAAAATACAAAGTCTGCTGATTATCACCAAACTCTCCACGGTCTTCGAAACGCATGATACGGTCGAGGACGCTGTTAATAGTTTCTAATGACCACAAGCACTGCTCCGGATTTCGGAGAAATTGCGCGGCACCTGACCGAACTCGGACGTCTGGCAGAACAGACGGTCGATAATCTTCGAAAAGGTCAAGGGGATTCGCCGCAGCTCCAGTTGTTCCTTGATGTATCGCGAGAAGCTCTGAAAGGCGCTGCGCTTCTGGATCTCCTGCGTGAAGCGGATCGCGAGCGACAGGAGAATGAGACATTCCTTCGCATCGGCATGCAGCTTTCCGGTACACTGGATATCGATGAATTGCTGCAGACGATTATCGAATCTCTGCGCGATGTCGTGGAGTACGATGCGGCAGGTATCTTTCTGGTGAATCGGGAAACGAATCAGATCGAAGCTGATTTCCTGATAGGTTACGAGAAGGCGGATCGCAAAATGCTGCGCGTAAAATTCGACGAAGGAGTGCCTATCGGTGCTGGACTCGTCGGATGGGTGGTGCAGAATGGCGAAGCCATTGTCGTCCCGGACGTTCATGGAGATACGCGCTATGTTCCCGCGCGGGATGCCACGCGCAGTGAAATCGCCGTGCCGATTATGTCGGGCGGTGAAATGGTCGGATGCCTGAATCTCGAATCCGATAAAGTTGGCGGTTTTACGAATAAAGATTTTGAACCGCTGCGCACCTTCGCCAGTCTGGTCGCCGTAACGCTCGACCGTGCACATTTCCACCGTGAAATGCTTGTCAAAAAGCGTATGGAAGAAGAGCTTTCCGTGGCGCGGCGCATCCAACTTTCGTTTCTCCCGGCGTCTATGCCGAGATTTACACCTTACGATTTGGCAGGCTTGAATTTCCCGACACTCGAAGTTGGTGGCGATTATTACGATTTCATTCGCATCACCGACACAGACCTCGGTATTGCAATCGGAGACGTCGCGGGGAAAGGCATCGGCGCGGCTCTGCTTATGGCCAGCTTTCGAGCCAGTTTGCGGCTTGAATCCCAATCGAATTATGCGATTTCCACGATTCTGCAGAAAGTCAATCGCTTTCTCTATGAAACCAATCCTCCGGAGCAATTCGTTACCGCTTTCTATGGAGTCATTGACCGTCGAAACAATATTCTGACCTATTCGAACGCCGGACATAATCCACCCTTCATTGTGCGAGGTAAGGAAGCTATCCCACTCGACACCGGAGGATTGATTCTGGGATCGTTTCTTTATCCGGAATATGAGGAAGCCCGGGTGAATCTGCACTCGGGAGATATCCTCGTTCTCTACACCGACGGTGTTACGGAAGCTCGAAACGACGATGAAGAGGAGTTCGGGCCGGAACGTCTGGTGGAAATGGTTCGAGTCTACCGGGAGTTGGGAGCGATGGATATGGTACGGCGGATTTGCCGCGAGATACACCATTTTCAATCCGATAAATTCTCTCAAGATGATTTGACTCTTTCAATCGTGAAATGCCAATGAACAAGCCAACGTCCTCTGAAAAACTAACGGTTCGTTCCTCCACCGATGAGTTGCCGGTTGTGGATGAATGGACGGAACGCATTGCACGCGAGATGGGCTATTCGGACAGCGATGTCGGTGATTTCGCTATCTGCGTTACCGAAGCGGTGAACAACGCGATCCTGCACGCTCATCACAGCGATGAGAGCAAAACTATCACCGTTCACTTTGACCGAATGCAGGATGGTCTGCAAGTTCGAGTGTGCGATGAAGGGGAAGGCTTTAATTACAAAGTGCTTCCGGATCCGACCCTGCCGGAGAATATCATGAAAGAAGGTGGTCGCGGCATACACGTCATTCGCCATCTCATGGATAAACTTGAGATTCGCCCTTGTAAAACAGGAACGGAAATTGTCATGTGGAAACGGAAGGGGGCTAAATGAGAATCGCCGTCTATCCCGGAACATTTGATCCCATCACACATGGACATATTGACGTGATACGCCGCGCGCGGATGATTTTCGATAAAGTTATCGTAACGCTGGCCACGAATCCCGAGAAAACACCGATGTTTTCCTTGGAAGAACGCAAAGAGCTAATCGGACTCGCTGTCCGCGATATTCCCGGTGTGGACGTCGCGGAAAGCAACGGTCTATCCGTGCGGTTCGCTGAAGCCACCGGGGCGATAGCGATTATTCGGGGCTTGCGCGCGGTCTCGGATTTCGAATACGAATTCCAGATGGCGTTGACGAATCGAAAACTCTCCGCGAATATCATTACCGTTTTCCTGATGCCTCATGAAAAATTCACGTATCTGAACAGCAATATTGTCCGCGAAGTCGCTAAACTTGGCGGCGACATCAGCCCCTTCGTCCCCGCTTGCGTGGAAGAAGCCTTTAAGAAAAAGCTCAAGTAACCGCCGAGGCAAATCCCCTGATCTGCCCGGAATGTCAAATAGATGAAAAAGAATTGGCTTGAGATACTCATTTTAATCGTGGTTGTCGCCGCGGTCACCTCACCTGCCCTCCGCGGCGGTTTTATCAGTGACGACCATAAACTTATCGAATCCCGAGCACCCCTCTTCGCCACATCCGGCGCTTATCGCGTCCTCCCGTTAAAAATGTATTTTTGGGGAACAGCCTACGATGCGGATGTCTGGCATGACTATCGACCGTGGGTTTCGCTGACATATTGGTTCCACTACCAGCTTGGAGGAACCAATCCTTTTATCTATCATCTCTCGAACTGGATTCTTCACATTGCCAACACCGTTCTTATTTTTCTCCTGATACGGTGGTTTATGGGAGGAGGAGCAGCGCTCATTGTTGCGCTGCTTGCCGGTGTCTGTCCGGCAGTGTTAACATCTGTGGGTTGGATTTCCGGTCGCTCGGATGCGTGGGCGACGTTCTTTGTTTTGCTCTTTTTATTAGCGTTTCGCGCTGCGTTGCGTACCCGGAATTCATGGCCGCACATCGCCGCTGCCGCTGTTTTTTTCTTAGGTTTGGCATCGAAAGAAACCGCTATCGTTGCACCGGCTATCGCTTGGGCACTGGACAGATGTGCGAATTCCATACACGACGCCAGAGAAATTTCGCAACGCAGACTCTGGCATTATCTTGTCCTTCTCATCCCTTTAGGAATCTATCTGCCGCTCAGATTGGCCGCAACAGGAACCATGTTGCCGCCGGTCATGAAGTCTTTCTTCACGTCGCTTCCATATCTTGCTGAACAAGTACTGCGTACGATTGCATCTGTTTTTCTGCCGCTTCACTATCGTTTTTTCACGGATGTAACTTGGAGTCTTCCGGGGCAGCGAGGAGCGATGTTTGTTCTCGGATGGCTTCTCGTTCTTTTACTGATTGCTTTGATTATCTGGGGAATCAAACGTCGACAGCTCTGGGCTGCAGGAGGTTTGTGGGCATTGGTAGCTCTTATCCCGGCGTTTCTGCTGAGACGAAGCGGCGCACCTGTGATGGATACGTACGCCTATCTTGCTTTGCCGGGTTTGTGGTTGATGGTTGTTGATGGATTGCGCACTTTGGTAGCGAACGTCTTCCCGAAGACTGAAGTACGATTTCTTCACTTTGCATTCGTTCCGGTGGTGCTTGTTTTCGCTATTCTGACATTTCTCAGATTACCGCTTCTTAAAAATGACCTGACTCTTTGGTCTCATATGGCGAATCGACAACCTGAATCAGCGGTTGCTACGGCGAATCTCAGCTCCGCTTATCAGCAGCAAGGGAATGACGAACAAGCATTTCTCTGGGCACAAAAAGCGGCAGCGCTTGATCCCATCGCATGGCAGGCGCGCTATCAACTGGCGGATTATTTTCTCGACAGGATGGATATTCGAAGTGCGGCTCCTCATGTGGACGCGCTCGCGGAATTCGCGCCTAACCGCTTCGAATCTCAGGCAACCATTGCGCGGTTTTACTACACCGCGGGTCATTGTAGCGTTGCAGTTGTGACCTATCAGCGTGCCGCACAACTTGGACCACCACCGGCGGATGTGCTGATAGGATTCGGCAATGCTTTGGCATGTATCGGAGCATTCGGCGCGGCAATCGAGAAATATCAAACCGCGCTCCTGCTTGAAAAGAACTTGCCAAGAGCGCACTATTACGCGGGGATATGTTATCAAGGTTTGGGAGAACTGGATAAAGCGATTGCGTCAATTCGTCAGGAATTGCTCCTGGACGAGAATTTTACTCCCGGCTATGAATCTCTGGCGATGCTTTATATGCTGACAAAAGATTCCGCCGAAGCGAGTCAGGCAGTGCGGGACTTCACGACACACGGCGGTTCATCAGAAAGAATTCAGGCGTTGAAGCTACAGATGGTGGAAGCCGGAATGGACACAACATCTCTATTCGAAGGGAAGGAATCGAATCAATGACGGTGCGTTTGGGAATCGATTTGGAACCGCTCGCGGCGCTAGCGCGTCTATGGAAAGATATGCCGCTTGATATTTTGGATTTCGCCTACGCGGCAGGCGCAGCGGGAGCTCAAATGATATTAGCTCCCGAAGAAACACTGGAACGCTCGGACTTAATGCTCTTGGCAAGACCGGGATTGCCGCTCTTTGTGCTGAAAGTGCGCGAGAAGGAATTTGAGCGAGTGATGCAGTTGCCGCTGCCTGCGGATCGCTATTTCATCGTAGGGGACTATGGCAGCGCTTTCAGAGATGTCGATGATTTCAATAAATTCCGCCGCGAGGTATCGGACACATCAACCTTAGGCGCTTTAGTAGAAGCCGAACCCGGTTCCGTAAAAAAAGCCGCTCAAGCCGGGATGGTGTGGGTCGTTTTCTCGACAACGCCGTATGTGCAGGCGGCGACGCCCAAGGGAGCCGAAGATGAATTGGCGCGCCTTTCGACTGCTGTGTTTACTGCTGAAAAATTCGGACTGCGCGTCGCTGTCATGGGGCCGATGTATCCGCATCTGCTTAGACCGCTCCTTGAAATCGAAGGCATCGAAGAAATTTATCCCGGTGCGGAAATCTGGCTGCGAGCCCTCCGCGTCGGCTGGGAACGCGCTCTCGAAGAATACACCCGAATCCTTGAGCGAGCATGACTGAATCGCCGAGGCAGATCCCCTGATCTGCCCGGAATGTGAAAGTTAATCGCCGAGCCGGGTTCAGTACACAATTTCGCTCTTTTCAAAAAAGTAATCGTGATAACCCGGCCGGAATGTTGAAATGTTAGGAGATCCAATGAAAGACGATCTGCTCAAAAAAATCCCCGAAATCAATCGAATCACCGATGAAGGCATCCGCGAGAAAACTATAGCCGCCTTTTTAGATGCAATGCAGAGCGGAGGATGGAACATCTCCGACCTCGACCGGATTCCTTTTTCGCTGCTGATTCCCGATAATCCCATCAGTTTTCTAACGCATACACGCGCTGTCACTGCTGTCGCGCTCGAATCCGCCAAAATTCTGAATGAAACCTACGAAAAGCATTTTCAAATTGATATGGATATTCTCCTGTCCGGAGCGATTTTACATGACGTCGGCAAATTGCTGGAGTACAAAGAAACGAAGAAAGGTTTTCAGAAAAGCGACTACGGGCGAGTGATGCGGCATCCGTTTTCCGGCGCGGGGCTGGCATTGAAGCACGGTTTGCCGGGCGAAGTGCAGCATATCATCGCCACGCACGCCCATGAAGGTGACGGCGGCTACCGCACACCTGCTTCCGCTGTTGTTCACCATGCCGATTTCATGAATTTCGACCCCCTACGCGGATTGATTAAATAGTTCACCGCCGAGGCGTATCGCCTGATGCGCCCGGTATGTTTAACTTCCATAGGACACTCCCATGAAATTCCCAGCAGAACCTTTCAAAATAAAAGTTGTCGAACGCATCAAAACAACGACTCGCGAGGTTCGTGAAAAACTCCTGCAAGACGCGGGCTTCAATATTTTCGATATCCCCGCTGAAGCGATTTATGTTGACCTCCTGACCGACAGCGGGACTGCGGCGATGTCGGATAATCAATGGGCGGGTTTGATGATTGGTGATGAATCGTACGCCGGTTCGAAAAATTATTATCGACTCGAAAGTACTGTCCGTGACGTTACTGGCTATGAAAATGTCATTCCGACGCATCAAGGACGCGTGGCTGAGAACCTGCTTTTTTCGACCGTCTGTAAGCCCGGCATGATTGTTCCGAACAACACGCATTTCGACACGACGCGCGCCAACGTCAAAGCGAACGGCGCGAAAGCGATGGATTTGCCTATCGCAGAGGCGTTGGACCCTGCCCTCGAATATCCTTTTAAGGGCAATATGGATGTGAAAGCGCTGGAGAAACTGCTCGAGCGCGACCGCGCCAAAGTGCCGATGGTAACGTGCACGGTGACGAACAACAGCGCTGGCGGGCAACCGGTTTCCATGCAGAACATCCACGAAATTTCGGAAGTCTGCAAACGCTATAAGGTGCCTTTCTTTCTGGATTGCGCGCGCTTCGCTGAAAATTGTTATTTCATCCACGAGCGTGAACCCGGCTATAACAAGAAATCCGTCAAAGAAATCGCGCTCGAAATGTTCTCTCAAGCTGACGGTTGCTGGATGTCCGCCAAGAAAGATGCGCTGGTTAATATCGGCGGTTTTCTCGCGATGAATGATGGAGAACTGGCGAGTCTTCTGAAACAAAAACTGATTTTAATCGAGGGATTTCCGACATACGGCGGTCTGGCTGGTCGTGATCTCGAAGCGGTTTCACGTGGACTGCTTGAAGGACTTGACGAAGACTACTTGCATTATCGTACCGCGCAGGTGAAATACTTGGGCGAAAGTCTGGATCGCGGCGGTGTTCCGGTCGTGAGACCTATCGGAGGCCATGCTGTTTTTATTGATGCCCTCGGGTTTGCGCCGCACATTCCCCAGTCGCAATTTCCC
>CAZADO010000074.1:0-2603 GCA_964483885.1 uncultured Alphaproteobacteria bacterium
CGGGAACCTCGATCCGGATTTTTTTGCCGAATGGGATGATGTGGATTTTAGCCTTCGTGCCCGATGGTGTGGATACCGGTTCATGCTGATTCCGAACGCTCAGGTTCTTCACCATCGCTCACCGACGTCGATGCGGGATGAACCATCGAAATTTATCCGCTTGCGCCGCAATCAACTTTTAACCTACGCCAAGAACTTGCCTTGTGCGATGGCCGTCTCTTTGACATTCTACCGATTTCAGCGTGACCTTTTTATGTCGATTCATCACCTGCGAAATCGCCAGTTTGGTGCGGTCATAAAAAGTTGGAAAGATTATTTTGTTTTATTGCCTCGAATGATTGCACGCCGCCGACATCTGAAGAAAGCGGCACAATTATCACCGCGAGAAATGAAGCAGCAGCTCCAGTGGTTCATGAGCGAAGATTCAAAATCAGCACTAAAAGAATCTTAACAGCGTGCACACATCAAAGCCTTTTATATTGTTCGTTCCTGCCGGAGGAATTGCCAATGCCAGCGCTCGGACACGCGTGTACGCGTATCTTCCCTTTCTGAAGGAATACAATTTCCGTTGGCATATTGCAAGCTACACCTATCATAAATACGATGCACCTGCACGAAGCAAGAACTGGCTGAAAAAGATATGGCTCGAATTTCTGCCGTTTCGTAATCTAATCGCATTTCTTCGCGCTGATATTCTGTTCTTTCAAAAAAAAAGTTTCTCGCCCTGGATGCTTCGCTGGGGAAAACGGCTTAATAAACGCATTATTTATGATTTCGATGATGCGATTTACCTAAAGACTCCCGATGCTTCGGCGCTATCAAAGCCACATACCATAGAAATCGATGAAGCTTTCAAACCACATTTTGACAGGATGTTATCACAAGCGGATATTGTGCTTGTGAGTGGTGATGAACTTTACCAGAAGGCTTCGGAGCAAGCTAAATCAGTAATAATTCTTCCATCTGTTATTTCGGAGATTGCCAACAAGCCTTCCATTCCGAATGCGACACCGGTAATTGGATGGGTTGGGGCTCCTGAAAATCAACGCTACTTGCGCGATATCGAAGATGTATTGGTGCGTTTGACAGATGAATACTCCAATCTTGAAGTTTGGGTGATAACATCTCGTCCAATGAATCCACCGCCACGTTTCCGCCACAGATTTATCCCTTGGAGTCTTGCGCGAGAAACTGAAATGATTCCACGCTTTACGCTGGGTATCGCACCGCTTCATGATGATTCATGGTGCCGCGCGAAAATAAATTTCAAGGCTATGGTGTATATGAGTTGCGGTGTTCCTGCAGTCGTCAGTCCCGTAGGTTTCCCCATAGACGAATTTGAAGATGGTCACTCTGTTCTGCTGGCGAAAACACAAGAAGATTGGTATCGGCATATAAAGAGTTTGCTCACGAATACATCACAGCGGAATTTAATCGCTGAAGGCGGTATGGACGTCGTGCGCAGACGATTTTGGGCTCCAGCGCGCGCGGCGGAATTTGCCGCGGCTCTGCGCGGATAATGCCGTTATGTTTCTTCCAGATCAGCTATGCATTCTCAAAATAAATACGGCATCGCAATTCCAACTTTTAACGGATGCGGCAAACTCGAGAACTGCTTAGCGTCCATTCAAGAGTATCTTGGAAATCAACCAAACCTTGATGACGTCCTCGTTGTCGATGATGGCAGCACGGACGACACTCGCGAAAGACTTCCCGAACGATTTCCTTTTGTGCGGTGGATATGGCAGGAGAAGAATCGAGGCTTCGCTTATACGGCGACGCGCGCGGTTACCGAATGCCGAGCGTCGATTGTTCTTCTTTTGAATAACGACATCGAGATTATCAGCGATCTCTTTTCTCCCCTCGACGGCTACTTTGATGATGCGAACACATTTGCCGTAACCTTTCGTTCTTTTCAAAACGACGGCATAACATTTCGAGAAGGAGCCAAACAGCTCATTTGGAAGCAAGGTTTCCCGTTGGTACGACATGCCGAACGACATCAACCCAAACCGGTGCAAGGAAAGATTCCGTCCGCTTATGCTGTCGGAGGCCACGCGGCTTTTCAGCGAGACATGTTCAGCATTCTTGGAGGATTCGACATACTCTTCGAACCGTTTTACTGGGAAGATGTCGATTTGGGAGTCAGAGCCGCAGACCGAGGCTGGCGCATTTATTATGAACCGGAATGCCGCGTGATTCACTATATGGGTGGTGCAATACAAACAAATTTTACTGCTGCCAAAATCACTACGACGAAAGCCTGCAATCGACTCCTTTTTGCATGGCGACACGCTCACGGGATTAATCGCTGTCTCCATTTCCTCTTTTTATTTTTCAGATTATTGACATCCTGGCTTGTCGCGGATTGGGCTTTTTATCGAGGCCTTCAAAAAGCATTGCGAAGACGTAAGCAAATAAAGATTTCCCAGCTCTCCACGTGATAGAAAATCAAGGAGAAACTCTTGACGGAACAAACACGAACAAACGGCGATAATTTTATCCCCTATGTTACACATGATAAGAAGCTGCCGGAATCAACGCTTCAAGCTTATGTGCTCGGCATAATATTGGGGATGGTTTTCGCCGCGGCTAATGCTTAT
>CAZADO010000075.1:0-4955 GCA_964483885.1 uncultured Alphaproteobacteria bacterium
GATTGTCATGGGAGTTCGTTCGGCAGAGCTAACGAAGTACGCCGCGAATGGCCTTCTGGCGACGAAAATCACATTCATGAATGAAATGGCGAATCTGTGTGAAGTCATCGGAGCGGATATTACCTCTGTTCGTTTTGGCATTGGTTCCGACAAGCGCATCGGTCCTTACTTTCTTTTTCCGGGTGTTGGCTATGGCGGTTCCTGTTTTCCGAAAGATGTCAATGCGATTATCCGAACGGCTGCCGAAGTAGGTTCACCCCTAAAGCTTCTGGAAACAGTGGACGAGGTTAATCGTGTTCAGCGTTTGAAAATTGCAGAGAAGGTCGTTCGTCATTATGGAGAGGATCTAACAGGAAAAATCTTCGCTCTCTGGGGTTTGGCGTTTAAAGCGCGAACGGATGACATGCGGGAAGCGGCGGCTATCTACACCATAGAAGAGTTGATCAAACGCGGAGCGAAGATTCAAGCCTATGATCCGCAAGCGCAAAAGGAAGCACGAAAACTCTTTGCTGAGCGTATAGACTATTTTGAAGATAGCTACGATACTCTGACGAATGCGGATGCACTCCTTGTCTTAACGGAGTGGGCGGAATTTCGTGAGCCGGATTTTGATGATATCAAAAAGCGGCTGCGCGAAGCGATTATTTTTGACGGTCGCAATCTTTACGAACCTGAACGCATGAGAGAACTCGGTTTCACGTACTATTCGATTGGTCGAGTGTGAACGCGAAAAAGCTGGGTCGTAAGTTCGGAATCGCCCTCGCGTTTGCCTGCTTCGTTGTTTCCTGCGCGAAAATGGGACCGCCTCCCGGTGGACCGGAAGACGAACGAGGCCCGCAAGTGGAAGACGTCTTTCCGATGCCGGCGGCGACAAACGTGTCACAAAAAATCGAAGTTCGCGTTCGCTTTGATGAAGAAGTCAACCGGCGTTCTGTTGTGGATGCGGTTTTTCTTTCTCCGGATCCCGGCGAGCGAGTTCGTTTTTATTGGCGAGGACGATTGCTTCGCATTCGTTATCTCGATTCATTGAACGCTAACCGGACGTATGTGATTACGATTGGTTCCGCCGCGCGAGATATTCGAGGAAATCCCATCAGTAATCCTTTCACATTAGCTTTCTCGACGGGAGACCACATTGATCAGGGGCGTATCATTGGGCAAATTTCGGGTGAAGAAACTCCTCAAAACCTGAATTTATGGGCGTATTCACTTAGCAAATCAGCGATGCCGAATCCTCAGGAAGATGTTCCTGAGTATCGAACTCAGCCTAGTGCTTCGGGGGCGTTTCGCTTTACTTATTTGAAATCGGATACTTATCGCGTTTTTGCTGTTTTTGATGCAGGAAGGGATGGATTTTGGAATCCAACCGTTGATAAAATCGGCCTTCCTTCCGGGGATATGGTGGTGACGGATGAGTCTCAACCCTATCTAAGTTTTAAAACGTCCTTTTTCGATACCTCGGCTGTTCAAATCCGCGGCATATCCGTAAAATCCGATAGACAACTCGTTGTGAAATTTTCCAAGCGAATCCCTCTAAAAGCCTCGTTTTATCTCGAAAGTTTTTCAGGCGATACCTTGTCGAGTACTACAGCGTATGAAGATATTGACGATTCAACGCATTGGCAGCTTTTCACTGCGCGTTCCTTGACCAATGAAAAATGGAAACTCTCGACGACGTTGTTCGATAAAGCGCGAGCAGCACAAACGTTCCTTGATACCATTAACGTACGGACATCTTCCGATACAAGTCGCCCTGCAATCATTCGTCAATTTCCGGCATCGGGAGAGCGTCTGATTGATGCACCTGCCAAGTTAGATTTCTTTTTTTCGGAAGCGGTGTCCCTTGTGGATTCGATTGCGAAATTCGAATTCTATTCTCAGATGTCGGAGGATACTTTCCTGTTGTTTTCGGATTGGAAGAATCCCGCGCATTTATCTCTGACATCGGAGGAGCCGTTTCAGCGAGGGGGCATGTACACGGTAACGTTCAATGCTCTGGCTCTGGAAGACTTATCCGGTAATTCCCTCGGAGATACCCTATCGAGCTTTCGATTTCAGATTCTTCCGGAAGACAGTCTGGGCTCGCTTTCCGGAACGCTGCAGGACGAGGGAGAGTATAAACATGTTCTCTCCGCTTATTCCTTGCGGAGAAAGGAAATTGTTCGAGCGGTTAGCGGCATTACTTCCGGCGAGTTCAGTCTTGAAGAGCTTCCGTCGGGCGGCTATTTGATTGAAGTGCTTCGAGATGTCGATGGTTCCGGTGATTTTTCCAAAGGAAGTATGGATCCTTGGGAATTTTCGGAACCGATTTGGACGGCGCGGGATACATTTATGGTGCGTCCTCGATGGGATAGAGGGGGAATTCAATTGAGCTTTCCTGTTTTACAATAGAGAGTAATTATGCTTCATGTCGTTATCATGGCGGGGGGAATTGGAGCCCGGTTTTGGCCGAAGAGCCGCAAGAGTACTCCGAAGCAGCTATTGGATCTTTTTGGAGAAGGTACGCTAATCGAAGAAACTGTACAGCGTGCTCGCCGTCTCACCACACCGGACTGCATTTGGATTGTGACGAACTTGGAATTGAAATGGGCGATTCAAAAAGTCCTGCCCGATTTTACCGATAAACAGTTCATAATTGAACCATGTGGGAAAAACACCGCTCCGGCCATCGGACTTTCCGCAGTTACGTTGGCGCGGCAGGACCCGGAAGCAACGATGGTTATTTTCCCGGCGGACCATCGCATTCCGGACGTTGATGCTTTCGAAAAAGCCGTTCGCGCCGCGGAGAAAGTCGTATCCTCCAGCGAGATGTTGGTGACCATCGGGATTAATCCCACGCGTCCGGAGACCGGCTACGGCTACATTCAAGTGGATACGAAATCGTCTCCCGTTGCACCGGATGTGTTTCGTGTCAAGACCTTCGCCGAGAAGCCTAATCTTTCGACAGCGGAATTGTTTCTGAAAAGCGGTGATTTCCTATGGAACAGCGGGATGTTTATCTGGAAAGTATCCACGATATTGAATCAAATCGCCGAACACTTGCCGGACTTACACAGCGGCCTTCATGATATTGCAAACTGTAAAAAGGAATCACTTCTGCAGGAGACAATCGAGAAAGTATATAAATCTTTAAAGCCGATTTCAATTGATTACGGCGTCATGGAAAAAGCAACGGATGTCTGTGTTGTAAAGGGAAAATTTCGGTGGAGCGATGTGGGAAGTTGGGAAGAAGTGTGGCGCTTCTGCGATAAGGATGAACAGGGGAATGCATTACAAGGCAATCATCTCGTTCTCCATTCGTCAAACAACCTGATAGATGCCAAAGACAAATTCTACGCGCTTATCGGAATCGAGAATTTGATCATTATAGAAACGCAAGACGCCGTACTTGTATGTCCGCGCGACAGAATACAACAAGTGCGAGAGATTGTTGATGAATTGGAGCGGCGAAAAGAAACAAACTATCTCTAAACTCGCCCTTCTATTTAATCGCAAGCAGCGCATGCGGGAAATCACTGTATAATACAAGTTGATGAAGATGCAAGCAGAGAAACTTTGCAGCGAACTCGAAAATGCCCTGATTCGATTGGGATGGAAAATCCGGCAGGAAAAGGGAAATTTCAAAGGGGGGGCTTGTCTCCTTGCCGGCGAACAGATGGTGATTATCAATAAAAAATTGACCGTCGATGAGCGAATCGAGATTTTTTCGCAGGCGCTGAAAGGAACCGAGTTGGATGAGTTGTATCTTCTGCCGGAAGTGCGCCGGTTTCTTGAATCGGAAACTACGACATCAACATAGCGCCCCATATCAGATTGCGAATTTTTTCAAAACGAAAATGTTCCGCTAAGAAAGCGTGCCATTTTGCAGTCGCTTTTTAAAAGCATAGAGCGATTTGGTAAGGATGGATTTCTGTCGATTGCCCGGTTAGGACTCAAGCCGCCGATTGTAGATGAATTTCAACCGGACGAATGCAGGGAAATTCTCGTCGTAAGGCAGGACAACCGCCTCGGGAATCTTGTTTTAATTGAGCCTCTCTTGCGCGCTCTAAGAGAAAAACTGCCGAAAGCGCGTATCACTCTTGTCGTGGGAGAAGCTTTTTCGGAATTATACCGCCCCGGTTCGGTGGTGGACGAAGTTATCGTTTTTCCTCACATAAAGATGGCGCGGAATCCGCTGCGATTTCTTCCATGGATACGGAAGCTTCGGCGGCGACGATGGGATCTTGCGATTGATTCAGCTCATCCGCGCTCGATTTCAACGACAAATTTGTTGATTGCCAGTGTTTCGGGTGCACGTGTGCGCTTGGGATTCGCACGCGAGGGAAGCGAGCGTCTGTTGAACAGAACCACTCCAGCACCTGAACCGCGTTCATACATTGAAGAGCAGCTTCTTTTGCTTCAGCCGCTGGGAATAGAGCCTCTGGTTTCATCACCCAGTTTTGAATTGCCGCCGGGGCATGAATTCCTTGCGGCACAATTTCGACAAGCGATTAAGGTAAGCGCGGATGAGAAAGTCTGCGGTTTCTGGCTGGGCGGACGTTACGATAAACGTCTTGCCATGAAAGATTTCCTGAATTTCTATCGGGAATTCGACGAAGAAAAGCCGCGGCGTTTTGTACCCATTCTGCTTTCAGGCCCCAACGAAGAACAACTGACAGAGCCCGGCATTCGTCACTTCCGTTTTACCGGTCCGATATGGGAACTTGGGGCTTGCTTGAAAACACTCTGCTGGTTTTTATCGATGGATTCCGGGCCTCGCCATTTCGCCGTAGCGCTCGGCGTTCCTTCCATTGGACTTTTTCGGGGCGGCGCGCAGATGGAATACGGTCATGCGGATGGACAAAAGCATTTCGATTTTTCGATTGATCACGAATCCAATCTTTTTTCGGTTGTGCTGTCAGCCGTCAATAAGATAACTGAAAATTGCAAATAAAATTGTTTGATTCATGAATTCC
>CAZADO010000076.1:0-5205 GCA_964483885.1 uncultured Alphaproteobacteria bacterium
CTGGTTTTCCAACGACATTGCGATTGATCTGGGGACATGCAATACGCTTGTGTATGTAAAAGGGCGAGGGATTCTGGTGCGCGAGCCGTCGATGGTGGCTGTGCGCAAGTCGGATCATAAAGTCATCGCCATCGGCGCGGAAGCGCGTGAGATGCTCGGCAAGACTCACGGCGACATTGAAGTGATCCGTCCGATGCGCGATGGCGTGATTGACGATGATGAAATCGCTGAGATGATGATTCGTGCGTTCATCCGAAAAGTGCAGAACAATCGTTTGATGAGGCCGCGGGTTATCGTGTGCGTTCCGTCGGGTGTCACCAAATCGGAAAAGCGCATTATCCGTGATTCGGCTGAACACGCCGGTGCGCGCGAAGTGCATTTGATTGCCGAACCGATGGCAGCGGCGTTAGGAGTCGGATTATCAGTGAAGGATCCGGTGGGTTCAATGGTCATCGATATCGGCGGCGGCACGACCGAAATCGCAGTGATTTCGCTTTCCGGAATTGTCACCGATACATCCATACGCGTGGGCGGCGACGAAATCGATGAATGCATCGTGCAGTTCATGCGCCGCAGTTATAATCTACTTATCGGCGAGCGTACCGCAGAAGAAATTAAATTACGCATCGGTAGCGGTGTTGAGCAGGAAGAAGAGCTCTCGATTGTCGCCAAAGGACGTGACTTGGTCGCGGGTATTCCGAAAGCAATTGAAATTAATTCTATCGAGATTCGTGACGCAATCGCCGAACCGGTTTCGCAAATTGTCGATGCGGTCAAAACCGCACTCGAAAAAACACCGCCCGAACTAGCCGCAGACATTCGCGATCGAGGCATTATTCTGACGGGCGGAGGAGCGTTGCTGCGAGGTCTCGACGCGAGACTGCAGGAAGAAACCAGTTTGCCGATTCTCATGGCGGAAGATCCCCTGACATGCGTTGTTCGTGGAACGGGGAAAGTCCTCGAAGATTTTGAAACCTATCAAGCGGTGTTGCTGAAAACTTAGGTGCCATAGGCATGGTGCGCGTACTTTCACGCAGACGAATTCTTGGAATTGACTGGCTCGTGTTCGGAATTGCTGTCGGTATTTCATTGCTATTCCTTCTCTTCGGAAAAGCACCGGCGCTGCAAATTGCCCGGCAGGAAGGATGCGATATCGCCAGTTTTTTTCTGCAGCCGTTCCGCTTTATTCCCGAAATGTTCACGTTGTGGCATGACAATGAGGTTCTGCGCGAGCAAACGATGGAGCTCGCTGCTGAAAACAGTCGCCTGCGCGAAGCGACTCTGGAAAACGAACGACTGCGAGGGATGATTGATTTTCGTAAGGTCGCTCCGTGGCAGCTTCTGTCGGCGGAAGTCATCGGACATCCGGGACCCGGCATCGGCGGCGGTGTTATTTTGAATGTGGGAGCAATTCAAGGCGTCACGCGAAACGCCGCTGTGATTTCTCCGCGAGGATTGATTGGCAAAGTCGTGCGCGTCGCACCGCATACATGTCTGGTGCAAACGATACGCGGCAAAAGTTTTGGAGTTTCGCTCACGATTGAACGCACGCGCGTGCAGGGCATTCTGAAATGGCTCGAAGCGGATGTATGGATTCTGGACGGTGTCCCGACCGGAGCCGATGTGAATGTAGGGGATTTGGCGATTACGACAGGTCAGGGAGATGTTTTTCCCGCGGGAATTCGCGCGGCGGTCGTCAGCGAGCTGCCGGAAGAACCGCGTGAGCAATTCAAAGATGTCCGCATACAACCTCTGACGGATTTGCAGACCATCGAAGAAGTTTTTGTACTGATACCCGAAGAAAAAGCCGCCGTTATCGAGACCGATAAGGAGGACGCAGAGTAATGTTCTGGCTTCCTCGAATCGGATGGGCGGTTCTGCTCTTTTTGATTCAGCTTTCTTTAGGAGGAATCCTGACGATTGGCGGAGCGAAACCGGATTTGCTGCTGCCGTTTGTCATCTATCAGGGGCTGCGCTATGGAGCCGTTGCCGGAACGATTACCGGAGCGCTTTGCGGACTGGCGCTGGATATGATGGGCTCAGGGCCAATTGGCGTAACGATGTTCGCGCTTACGATTGTGGGTTTTGTTGTCGGAAAAATCTGGCAGGAAGGTCCGTTCCGACTGCATTGGCCATGGGCAACGATGCTGCTGGCTGGCGGACTGTTCGAACAAGTCATCGTTTTCTATTTTCATTCGCGAGACGTCGGCTTGCCATTCGGCGAATTATTCTTTCGCTATGGAATCGCCAGCGCTTTTTATACGACAGTCCTCGGCGTCATCTGGTTCCTATCGCCATTGTATAAGTCGAAGTAAATGG
The DNA here is from genome assembly GCA_964483885.1 of uncultured Alphaproteobacteria bacterium. Taxonomy (GTDB): domain Bacteria; phylum Electryoneota; class RPQS01; order RPQS01; family DYHQ01; genus JAUXGA01. The sequence goes on from CAZADO010000076.1 coordinate 2,320, forward strand.
CATTCCGGGCACGCGAGCACTAGCCTCCGCCGTCTTCGACGGAAAATAGTGGCGCGGATGGTAGTGCCGCACGGCAGTGCGCTTGGGTCGGCTGCAAGCAGCCAACACCACAAGAGTAAAACCTCCTGTTTCGGATTTTCAATTTTGGATTTTTAAATAATGGCTGGAATTCGTTCGATTGGCAATTGGCAGCGTTCGTGGACATTTTACTTGGCTGCGGGGCTGCTTTTTGGTCTGCTGGTTTACCGGCTGGCTCATTTGCAGCTTCTATTCGGAAGCGAGCTGCGTGGCCGCTCCGAGAGCAATCGAATCCGTCTCGTTGAAATCAGTCCCGTACGCGGCGCGATGCTGGATCGCAATGGTCGTCTTCTCGTCAGCAATAGGCCAGCTTCCACACTGTACGGTGTCCCGTCGGAAATGGAGAAGGATTCGGTTGCGTTCGCTCAAATCGCCCGCATACTCGGCTACGATGTGGAAACGTTTCGGGAGAATATTTCCAAGACGGAGCGTTATCCTTTTTTACCGCAGCGTCTTCAGCGTGATTTGAGTTTCGAATGTCTTTCAAAAATCGAAGAACAGCGCGACGCATTGCCCGGCATCTTCCTTCAGGTGGAACCGAAACGCTATTATCTTACCGATATCGCCGCGCATGTTTACGGCTATGTTGCGGAGGTTTCGCCCGAAGAGTTGTCGTATTTTCCGGATCGTAAGGCGGGCGATTTGGTGGGAAAACGCGGACTCGAACGAACGTATGACAAATTTCTGCGCGGACAAAAAGGCCATCGCCTCGCCGTCGTGAATGTCTTTGGGCAGGAAGTCGGCGGACTGGAAAAGAGCCGTCGTCAGTTGCCGGTTCCCGGAAAAGATTTGCATCTGACTTTGGATTACGAACTGCAGGCACTGGCCGAATCGTTGCTCGTCGGCAAACTTGGCGCGATTGTCGCTATGGAACCTTCGACAGGTGAAGTTTTAGCGATGGCGAGTTCGCCGACATATAAACCGGATATTTTCTCAGGAGCGGTAACGACATCCGATTGGCAGAAGCTGCTTTCGGATTCCGCCCATCCGATGCTGAATCGCGCGATGCAGGCGATGTACCCTCCGGGTTCGACGTTGAAAATGGCGATTCTTCTGGAAGGACTTGAAAGCGGGGAAATCGATTCGAACTGGAACGTTTACTGTCACGGTTCATTGCGCGTGGGAGATCGCTCCTTCTCCTGCTGGCGCAAATCCGGTCACGGGCGAGTGGGAATTTATGGTGCCATCGAGCGCAGTTGCGATGTTTTCTTCTATACGCTGGGCTTGAAGATGGGTCCGGACGGCATCTATAGGGCAATGACGCGTTTTAATCTCGGTGAAAAAACCGGCATCGATATCGGAGGAGAAGCTTCAGGGAATGCGCCATCAGAAGACTACTACAATCGCCGCTACGGAAAGGACGGCTGGACACGCGGATATATCCCGTCGATTTCCATCGGGCAGGGGGAAGACCTGACGACGCCATTGCAGATATGCGCTTACATCGCCGCGATTGCGGATGGAGAATTCTGGCGGCAGCCTCATCTAGTTCGAGAAATAAAGGATAACGACACCGGAGAAATTCTGGTGCCGGATAACACATTCGAAAAACCGATTGAAGCGCTTCCGGTGTATATTCGGCAGGTGCGTGAAGGAACGAGACGAGTGATTATGGGAAATAGTGGGACGGCTCGTTTTCTACGCGATGACAAACTTCCGATGGGAGGGAAAACGGGCACGGCTCAAAATCCTCACGGAGAGGATCACGCGTGGTTCGCGTGTTTTGCGCCCTATGATGATCCTCAGATTGCCGTTTGCGTTTTAATCGAATTCGGAGAGCATGGTTCCAGCGGCGCAGCGCCTCTTGCAAATAAAATCGTGCGCAGGTATCTTGAAACTCAAGCGTGGCCGTTCGGACCAATCGCGATGGGCGTTGCGAGCGACGTGAACTGATGCCGCGTAAATTCAAATATCCCGATGTCGTAATTGCCGTCGCCGTCTTGGCGCTGATTGCTGTCGGACTTGTTGCGAACTATTCCACGTCTTATTCAGCGACGGGCGGCGCAGAGCTTTTTCATTTTGAACGGCAATTGTTGTGGGCGGCAGTGGGGCTGGGATGTTTGCTGCTGGTAATGCTGATGCCGACGCGCGTGATTCAATCTCTCGCGTATGTCTTTTACGGTTTCGGCGTGCTCCTGCTAATCGTTGTTCTTTTTGCCGGGGGAGGAGCCGGTTCAGCGCGGTGGTTCGCTGTCGGTCCCGTGCATTTTCAGCCGTCGGAATTCATGAAGGTCGCTCTGATTATCGGATTAGCCAGACTCTTAGCTGATAATATTAAAACTATCGCCAGGCCTCGCGTGTTTTTGGGAGCCTTTGCGTTGGCGCTGGTTCCGATGGGTTTGACAATCATCGAGCCTGATTTAGGAACGTCCATCATCTTTCCGGCAACAGCGCTTTGCATGCTTGCATGGGCGGGAGTCCCGGCGTCCCATTTGATACTCGTTGTGATGCCGGTTGTTGCGGTCATCACGAGCTGGTCGTTGCCGCTGCACATAGCGGTACTGATTGTTTTTCTTTTTCTGCTCTGGCGGCAGCGACTGCGATGGATGCCGCTGATCAGTGCAGCCGGAGTGTATTTAATTGCCGGAGCGGTCGCGCCGAGATTGTGGATGCAATTGCACGAGTATCAGCGGAAACGCATCCTAACGTTTCTCGATCCGGAGGCGGATCCATTAGGCTCGGCCTATCAAATTATCCAATCCAAAATTGCCATTGGTTCCGGCGGCATGACAGGCAAGGGTTTTCTCCACGGGACTCAAACACAGTTGAAGTTTCTGCCGGAACAGCACACGGATTTTATCTTTTCCG
>CAZADO010000077.1:0-4222 GCA_964483885.1 uncultured Alphaproteobacteria bacterium
CAATAAAACAAAAAACCCGGTGGCCAGCCGGGTTTTTCCTCATCGTCTTCAGAACCTTTCCATCCATATCAAATCTGAACTCATCGTCTCGATACTTAGTAATGGCAAGGCTCGGGCCATTCGTTGCTACATATCCATACTGGTGTTATTCAAGCAGTTATCGATCTCTTTTTCAACGCCCGTCTTGCTGGTCGTTTCCATTTTGCAACATTCAGTCGAATGATACGTGATGAATGTTGTCTGGCAACAGCGACTTTTTCACATCGTCACTTCTTATAAAAAAGCAGGCTGGAAAATTGTCCAGCCTGCTTTCAGAAAATCTTTGTATAGAAAATTTTATTTTTTGTCTTTAAGCATATCCTGCTTCTTAGCCAGAGATTCGCTGCGGAAATCCTCGGCTCTCTTCATCAAAGTCGTCGCGGTTGCTTTGTAGATAATAAAGTGCGTCAGCGCACCTGTCTTTTCGAGAGCGTACTTCTCTCCCTTTTCATCATAGGGAACCAGCTTGAGTTCCAGCGGCTCATAGCCCTCGAATTCTGCGCGTAGAATCGCTTCGGGTTTCTCGAAGCTTACTTCTTTCAACGTATCGAGGAAATCGATGGTATTGATTTTACACATCAGACGAAGCAGACGTTCCACGAGAGATGTTTCTCCCTCAAAATTCTTCCCCGGCGCTGTGACGTTCCAGAGAGAATCCTGCCATGTTAGTGAAATCGTTTCTTCCGGATAAATAATCTCAACCTTCCGCACAGATTCCATAGGTAAATCCGTAATCGTCCGGTTTCGCCAATCCTTCAGAGCCTTGCCGAACACATTGCGGTATGAACCTTTCACAAGCCATACTTTGTTCTGATTCATATACCGCATATACGTATGCTGAAAATCGGATGCATTTTTGCCGATGATGAATCCGGTGGATTTCCCTTCCGCAAGAACATGCACTCGCACACCTACCGTATCCACTTCATACTTGGCGAAGCTCTCGGGATTATCGGTAATCAAACCTTCGATGCTCATGGACTCAAGTTTACCGACTGCGGTTCCGACCGTACGCTCCGTTGCCGGATATTCAATCGGATATTCCAGCCACCAGCCATCATCTCTATGAGCAAGATAAACCGAATCCGGACCATAGACAATTCCCAGTCCCTGAACATTGGCGCTATCCACTTCAATAAAGGGTTTTGCCTTCTTCGCGACAGGTTCCGAAGAGCGCATGAGCACAAAGGCTCCAACCAACAGAATAAATACACCGAGTAAGAGGAGTGTTCGTTTCATGTTTAAACCTCCCTCACTTTACGCTGACGGCGGAAAAACCATCGCCCAAGTCCCAACAGAATCACGAGCACCGGCGGGCCGATAATATTTGCTATCTTTGTAGTTTGTTTGGTCGCATCGCTGACTTCGCGCAGAGGTCGAATCGCAGCTTCACGCCCGCGAATCTGCATCAAATCACTGTCCTGAACCAGCCAGTCAATCGCGTTCATGAAGAAGACAAAATTCGTTTGATTGCCCGCGTACGCATCCTGTGCGAAATTCCCGTCTCCAACGATGACCATTCGAGTCTCCGGACTTTTATCTACGACCATAACCTCCGGAGGCGGCGTTGAATCCGCTAAGAGCGGAACCGGTTTGCCCGCGTAAAAACTCTCGAATGAGCCCACAATGCCAAGCCCCAGCATCTTCTGACCTTCATTGAATCCTTCTTTCAGCGTCGGCGAAATCGGAGAAATATCATAACGCCCCTGCTGGAGCCGCGTCCTCTGGCTTGAGTACATCAATGGAATCGCCTGCAATCCTTTCGCGCTTGGCGAAATCGTATCAATCGAACTCGGGAAAAAGAGCATCATCGATTCGATATCCTTCACGATGGAACTCTCTTTGTTGAACGCTCGAATCTCAGGAAACGGCGGGTACTGCACCATGTTCGTTATCGTGAAGAACGCCTGCCGCTGCTGCATATTAATCATGCCGCATTGCGCATCGGTGACCAAATCATTATTAATCCGGAATCCGTACTGGTTCATCAGGTCATCCAATTGCAAATTATTCGGTATCGCCTGTGATTCCTGCAGCCGCGCTAAGACCTTATTCAGCATCCACGCAACTTTTCCTCCGTGCATGATGTACTGGTCAATCGCGAATTTCGCCCAATTGGAAAACGTTTCCGTCGAACCGACGATAATCAGCGTCTCGATTTCGGGATCCACAAGCTTACCACCCATCAGCGAAACCGGCACGACTTCATAGTTCTTTTGCAGCAGACTTTGCATCTGCCGTAATTGCTGATTGATATCCGGTGCGCCAAAATCAGTTAGGATGCCCACTTTGCGCAGACTCGCAGAAGTTAAGCGCTTTATAGTAGAGGTCAGGTCATACTCAAGATTCGTCACATCCCGAATCAGCGGAATCGTTTCATGCTTGTCCTGATAGATAAGCACCAAGCCCATATAGACTTTCTTAAGTTCCACCTTGTCTTTCGCCATCACATTCACCTGCACCGGCGGAATGCGATACGATTGCGCTTCCTTTTCGAGCGTTTCTTCGGAAGCCGGATCGACAAACTCAAAATGGAATTTGCCGTGGCTGTACGAACGGTAATCTTCCAGCGCATCCTTCAGATATCGCGAGTTTGCGTTGTAAGGCGGCGGTAAATCCTTCGAAAAATACGCCTTGACCGTCAAGCGGTCCTGCAGGTTCGCCACCGTTTTGCGCGATGACGGCGCGAGCGTATAAATCCGGTTTTCCGTCAGGTCAATTCGCGTGAATAGGCGAACGCCGATTAAATTGATGACCACCAGAATGCCCGCAACGAGCAGCAGATTGGAAATGGAGGTCATTGACCAGGTTTTTTTCTTCATGGGTAAAATGATTGTTTAAGAGAAAAACTTCCGAGTTTTAACGCTAATCACCTTTTCTCCGGCCGAGAGCATGGCTCGCCAGCAGCAGCGAGAAAAAGATGACACTGAGATAATACAACAAATCCCGCGTGTCAATGACGCCGCGCGATATGTTTTCGAAATGATAATCAATGGAAAGGTACTGGAAAATCGACACGAGCGGCGCAGGAATGAAAAAGAGAATTTTATCCAGCAGGAAGAAGACGAAGATAATCACCAATGCCACGATAAACGCGACGATTTGATTCTCCGTCAACGCCGAGGCAAATATGCCGATGGAAAGATACGCCGCTCCCATCAGCAGGAGACCGAAATAGCCACCGATGACCTGCCCGCCGTCTAAATTTCCTAAAAGGCTGACGCTAATCACATAAAACCATGTGAAGACCAGCGCGACCGCTAAGAGCATCAGCGCCGACAAGAATTTCCCCACGATGATTTCGCTGTCTTTAATCGGATAGGTGACCAGCAGCTCAATCGTCCCCGCTTTCTTCTCCTCGGCAATAAGCCGCATCGTAATCGCCGGCATAAAGAAAATGAAGACGAGCGGAATGATGCCGAAGGCTGTGCGGAGATTGGCCTGATTCATCAGGAAAAGATTCGTTCCGAAAAAATACCCCGTGAAAAGCAGGAAGAAGGTGACGACAATATACGCCGCCGGGGAATTGAAATAGGAACGAACCTCTTTTTTGAAAATCGTAAAAATGTTGCGCATGACAGATTCTGAAAAAGATTATGTTAAAGTCTCAAGCGCCAGATACGATGGCGCTTCATTTCTATCTTTTGAAACCAGTTAATGTGACGTTCAGGAAAGGGAGGTGTTTGATTCCTGTGTCAGTGTTCGGAAGACATCCTCGAGGCTCAAAGCTTCGCGCCTCATCTCAAAAATCGGCCAGTTCTCTGCGACCGCGAGCTTCCAGAGCGATTCGCGCATATCTTTGCCGAAAGGCGATTCAAGACGAATGCCGATAGTCCCGTCATCGGTCGGCATTTCACGCACCTCCTCGGCTCCTTCCAATGCGCGCACTTTTTCAAGCAGAGCTTCCTTCGGCGCTTTCAAATGAGCCAACAAAACAGCGCGCCCGTGAAAACCTGCTGATAATTCTTCCGGCTTGCCATCGGCGACAATCTTGCCTCGATTGATAATCGCAATCCTCGAACATGTCGCCTGCACCTCGGTAAGAATGTGCGTGGAGAGAATCACCGTTTTTTCCTGCCCCAGCCGCTTGATGAGGCTCCGGATTTCAGCAATCTGATTCGGATCCAAACCCGCCGTCGGTTCATCCAAGACGAGAATGTCCGGGTCATGAATCATCGCTTGC
>CAZADO010000078.1:0-7266 GCA_964483885.1 uncultured Alphaproteobacteria bacterium
CGCAGGCTTCTTACTCGGATAACTGGACTGGCGGGGAAGCCGGTTCTATCATCTGGGCGTGGCGTTTACATGCTACTGCCGAGCGGCAATACTCATCGCCGTGGTTTCATGGAAATGAGCTGAAGCTTGAGTTCGGTCAAAGTCACAGTCAGAACAAAGAGAATAAGAAGTGGGCGAAACCAGAGAAGTCTGCGGACAAGATTCGTTTCGATAGTATTCTGCGCTACACTCGCGGCTGGTTTGTGGATCCCTATATGGCGGGAACATTCGAATCACAGTTTTTAGACGCTTCGGGCATCGAGAAACGGTACATCAATCCCATCGACTTAACCGAATCGACAGGAATTGCTCGTGTATTGGTCGATGTTCCGGATGTGCGCAAGTTGACGTCGCGCGTCGGAGCAGGATTTCGCCAGCATTTGATTAAAATGGATGATCCCGCGGATCCCACCAAGACGCTTTCTGAGACCACGACAGACGGAGGTCTGGAATGGGTGACAGATTTGACGTTGGGTGCCCCGAAAAAGAAATACAGTTTTACCTCGAAGCTAACACTGTTTCAGGCTTTGTTCTATTCCGAATCCGAGAATTTGAAAGGTTTGCCAAACGAAGATTACTGGAAAACGGTGGACATGAATTGGGACAATGTGCTTCGCGCGAACGTGACGTCGCTGCTGCAGGTAAGTCTGGCATGGCAATTACTATACGACAAAGAAATCTCGCTGGGCGGACGTCTGAAAGAGACGATTACTGTCGGTCTTGCCTATGCTTTTGCTCACCCGAACGAACCGAAGGAATAAGGTTTTACGGTTTCAGCGACAGTTGAACAGTAGTCTTTTATTGAAGAGAGCTCTGCAATTCCGCAGAGCTTTTTTTCTATACTGATTTCTAAGTGCCCGAAATATAGCACAATAGTACATCACCGCTCACTTTATCCCTGCCTCTTGGTTCCTATTTGCACTTGTGATAAATTTATCATATATTACAACTTACAAAAAGTTTGGAATTTGAATGAAACAAACTGACAAAACCTGAGTTCTAACAAATATAATGTAATTATCGGCGAAAATCATTGACCTGCAGCAAAAAAAGGCGGACGAACCTATGACAAGACCTGATCCTCATTCCTGTTGGATTCCTGAAAATGGTACAATCAAGCACATTCATTTCCATTTGACCGCGGATTTTAAGCGGCGGATTTTTTCAGGCTATGCGATTTATGATTTTGACAAACCTCTCTCGAATACCCTCTCTCTTGATACGCGCAAGCTAAACATCAAATCTGTCGCTTCAACCGATTCTCCCGAGCAGAAGTATGAGTGGAAACTCGAGGATGAAACGTCTCTCGGTCAAACGCTCACCATTTCAGGCGTGCGGGGTTTGCGCGCGCTTACCATCCACTTCTCAACCTCACCGGATTCGGATGCGCTTCAATGGCTGGACCCGGAACAGACAGCGGGGAAGCAGCATCCCTATGTGCTCAGTCAGTGCCAAGCTATTTTGGCTCGCAGCGTTTTCCCGTGTCAAGATTCCCCCGGAGTCCGTTTTACCTATGATGTGGAACTCACAGTGCCGAAAGGTTTCAAAGCTGTTATGGGCTCGGAATCGCTCGGCTCGGAGGAAACCGAACAGGGGACTCTATGGCGTTTTCATATGAAGCATGCGATTCCTTCTTACCTTTTTGCTTTGGCGATAGGCAACATCGCTTCTGAAAAAATCGGCAGAAAGACTTGGATTTACGCAGAGCCCGAAATCCTGAAAGACGCGGCTTGGGAATTCGCAGGGGTTGACAGTATGTTGGAATGCGCAGAAGCGATATTCGGCGAATATATCTGGGATCGTTTTGATTTGTTGGTGATGCCGCCGTCATTTCCATTCGGCGGCATGGAGAATCCGACTCTGACGTTTTTGACGCCGACGGTCATCGCGGGTGATCGTTCCTTGGTGAATGTGGTTACGCATGAATTGGCGCACTCATGGACAGGCAATCTGGTTACGAATGCTACATGGGAGGATTTCTGGCTCAATGAAGGTTGGACAGTCTGGGCGGAACGGCGTATTTTGGAGCGGCTCGAAGGTGTAGAATCCGCGCATCTTTATTCAGTGAACGGACGTCACGCACTCGATGAAGCGATTGCCGACTTCGGAAAGGATTCACCTCTGACGCGTCTGAAAACGGACTTGAAAGGACACGACCCGGATGATGTCTATTCGCAGATTCCCTATGAAAAAGGCTATCTCTTTCTCGTAGCTGTCGAACGCGCTGTGGGTCGAAAGAAATTCGACGATTTCGTGAAGAAATACATTGACCGCTTCAAATTTCAGTCGCTCACAACCGATGCATTTCTTCGTTTTCTAAAAAAAGAACTGCCTGAAGCGTTCGATAAAGTCGATGTCGAAACTTGGGTGCATGGAAACGGTTTGCCTGCCGATGTCCCCGCTTTTCAATCGAAACTGATTGACGATGTTATGGATGTTGTCCGCAAATGGAAAGCGGGTCAGCGGGATATTGCTCAGGACGTGAAATCATGGGATGTCACGCAGAAGAGATTGTTCCTAAATGAACTTCCCCTGGAGCTTAGCCATGAGGAGATTTCAACCCTCGATAAACTTTTCAATCTTGCTGATTCCCGGAATTCAGAGTTGAAAGTTCCTTGGCTATGTATGGCCGCTGCCAGCAGCTATGAACCGGCCTATGGAAAAATCCGCGAATTTTTAGGAGAAGTCGGGCGAGGGAAATTTCTTAAACCGCTCTATAAAGCTCTCCATGAAAATCCGGATACTAAGAAGCTCGCAGCGCAAATCTTCGACGAAGTGAAAGACGGCTATCATCATCTTTCCCGAGTCGCGATTGAACGAATTTTTGAAGAATAAAATCTCCTTCCATAGAAAAACAAAACGTGGACAGCGATTGCTGCCCACGTTTTTTATTTTAGAAATAATTTGAACGATCATTTAATCGGTCGGGTCGCTTTTCGCAGCCACGCGGCGGCTTTCCTGTCCAACAAAGGCAGCAGCTTCTTTCGGACGGCGGCATGGTACCCGTTGACCCACGCGATTTCCATATCCGTGAGCAATCCGACTTCGATAAGCTTTGTGTCGATGGGAACGAACGTAAGTTGTTTGAGACAATAAAACGTCTGTCCTTTTCTCGACGCAGCTTTATCTTCCGCGACGAAAACCATGTTTTCCGTGCGAAATCCATAACGACCGGCTTTGTAATAACCCGGTTCATTGGAGAAAACCATCCCGGGTCTAAGCTGAACCGTCACCGCACGCTTGGGGGAAACACTGTGGGGTCCTTCGTGAACATTCAGATAAGAACCCACGCCGTGACCGGTCCCGTGACCGTAATCCAGTCCCGCCTCCCAGAGAGGTCTGCGTGCAAAACTGTCCAATTGCGCGCCGGCTGTTCCCTTCGGAAATCGCGCCATCGCCACAGCAATGTGACCTTTTAAAACTCGCGTGAACCTGTCTTTCTGTTCATCAGTCGGATTGCCCAAACAAATCGTGCGAGTGATGTCGGTTGTGCCGTCGAGATATTGGCCGCCGGAGTCGATAAGATAGATTCCTTCCGGTTTCAGTTTTACATTCGTTCGCGGAGTGGAAGCGTAATGGACAATGGCTCCATGCCCGGCATAACCGGATATAGTCTCGAAGCTGAGTCCCCGATAAAAATCTTGCTCCGCTCGGAATTCGGCAAGTTTTTCTGCCGCGGAAATTTCCGTAACCGTTCCCTTTTCTACCTCTCGCTCAAGCCATGATAGGAAGTTGACCATCGCAGCGCCGTCGCGAATGTGAGCGGCGCGCGCGCCTTCGATCTCCATCGGATTCTTGCAGGCCTTCATTAGCGTAATCGGCGAATCCCTCTTGATAAGCTTCGTCTTTGCACCAAGAGTATCTATTGTCCACTGGTTGACCGTAGCTCCGTCCACCCAGATTTTACCTCGACCTCCGGCAAGCTGCTTCAATCCTTTTTGAAAATCTTCGTAAGGTTTCAGCTGCACGTGTTTCCCGAAAGTGCGCCGAAGCTTCGGCGTGACTTTTTCCCGAGCTGTATAGAGCGTAGCTTGTTTATCCGTGACAATCGCAAACGCAATCGCAACAGGATTATAAGCAACATCGGTGCCCCGAATATTGAAAAGCCATGCAATAGCGTCCAGCATGGTAATCACGTGCGCTTTCGCACCCGCGTCGTGCATCACCGCCCGCAGCTTCTTCAGTTTCGCCTGATATTTTTCACCGGAAAACTTAACCGGATGAACCTGAATTTTATCCAAAGGAATGGGCGGCTGGTCAGCCCATAGTGCATCTACAAAATTTTTCTTCACGCTAACCAGCTTCAAACCGCGTTCGGCGAGCGAAGCTTGAAGGGTCATGTATTGAGCATGTGTCATAATCGCGGGATCCACGCCGACGCGGGAGCCTTTGCGTAGTTTCGACGCAAGAAATGCCGTTATACTCGGAGTAGCGGGTTCACCCTGTTTCATCAGCGAAATTCCGGAACCTTCAAGCTGTCTGGCCGCCTGAAGAAAGTAGCGCGAGTCCGTCCAGAGAGCCGCTTCTCTCGTCGTCACGATAACATCGCCTGCGCTGCCGGTGAATCCGCTGAGCCAGCGACGTCGCTGCCAGCAATCCGGAAGGTATTCGCTCGAATGCGGATCCGTGCTGAGAACGATATAACCTTGCACGCCGTTTTTTTGCATCAGCGCGCGAAGTGCGTTCAGTTTTTGTTTCGTGTTCATAGTTGGCCCATTCATTTTTCTAAAAAAGATGTTCGTTTGAATGTAACGCATTTCCCTCTGAAAGTCAAGTCTATCTGTTTCTGTACTTAATGATAAAAATAAAGGTGAACCGTTGAGTTCACCTTTTATGGAATGAAAAATGGGCGCAGGAATATTACTCGAAGGATTCCAAAAATTCACGCTGAAGATACTGGTGCTCGCGATCCGGTTTCAACGTGTCCTCTATCTGGAGAAGATACTTGAAAGGCTCGGTTTCTTCATGCGCGAGAATCGAATGACACAGCGTACAATCGTCCGAAATACGATGGCCTTCTTCGTCCATCATATCATCATTGTGACACCGGAAACAACCCATGCCGTGATGGTGACCGATATGATTAGGATAACTGTTCCATGTAATCTCCATTTCAGGATGAATGTTGCGCTGTAAAACACTCTGAACCACGTTGACAGCAGCATCGATGTCGCTGAAATGCGTTGCGGCAACAGACGGATAGTTGCGTCGGTAAAAATTTCTTAAATGCGTATCAACGATGCGTTCTCCCATCTTGATATCCGAGTAGCTATTCATCAAGGTTGCCAGTGCTTCACGTTTGATGTAGGGAAGGGAAAGCTTTAGTAATCCTTGCCGAATTCGTTCATCAAGCGCGAAGTCAGGCTCTTCGTAGATATGAGTGGCGCGATTATGACAATCAACGCAATCCATCACACGCACGGATTGCTTACCTTCTTCATCAGCGATTTCAAGACGCACATTCTGATAGCGTTTGAACGAACCATCGTTCTGACGCACATCCACCCATAACATCTTTTCGCGCTTGTCATCGACAGACGCATAGCGGATTTCATTTCTCTTGCTGATGTGCCAGTGGCTTCCTCGTTCCAATCCTGCTTCGCCGCTGCCGATTTTCATACTTAGAGTAATATAGCGGGGCGTAGATGATGAATCGAGAGCATATCGAGTGCGAGTTTCAAGGCGGTTGCCATGAAATTTATCCGGCCAATGGCATTTTTCACAAGTTTCGCGGGCGGGGCGGAGATTGCGAACGGGTGTCGGAATAGGCTTCTCATACAAATTCAATGTCAGCGACAAAATCTGATACGCGCCGTTCAGTTTGGCATCGAAAGTGGCTTTCAATCCTTCACCGACATGACACTCGACGCACCGGACTTTCGCGTGCGGTGATTGCTGATACGTCACCCATTCCGGATTCATCACCGAATGGCAGGCGGTTCCGCAGAATGAAGCCTGATCCATAAAGTGCATAGAAGAGAAAGCCGCCACCAACAACACTACTACATTAAGCAGCGTCAGCAGCGCGACGGTACGAACCAGTTTCGAGCCGTAGTCTGCGGCGGTAAGTTCGTCAGGCTCGAAACGTTCTGTTAAAAGTTCCCGAATCGTTTTGCCTCTTTTACGTGCGTGCCGCCACAACCCATAGGGTATAAGTATAAGCCCAAGCACGAAGAGAGCCGGGAAGGCAAGATAAATAATCAGCCCGATGTAAGCGTTCGTTAGAAGGCCAACCATCCGGAGAACTTCCAGACAACAGAACGACAGAAAAGACGCTGTGGTCAGGATGACACCGGTTCTGCTGAGTCCGTTGGAAGAAATTCCTCGGATGAAATTCATGTATGCCTGACGCATGGCTTACTGCCCGGGTTTGAACAGATTCATATAGATTTTCTGCAATTCACCCGAGCGGATAGCAGCCTTCAAATCATCGGTGGATTTGCTGAGCCAGACATGCATTGGATCGTCTTTCAGCAATTTGTCAAGATAAGCATTCGCTTCCGCATCGTTCAGTTCTCGAACCGCTGGGATGAATTTGAAATAGAAATTATGAGCGACGTCATAAATACCATGCCACCACGTATAATCAGGGCCCATCATCGCTGCGCCATGCCGCGCACGCCGACCTTCATGATGCCACAGCTCCCAGAAAATCCATTCGATTTCATTACTGAAAGCGGCTTTGTTTGGCAGCGATTTATTCTTCTTGAGAATATCCATTACGGCAGACGATGGACGAGCGAATTTTTCGTTGTATAAATTGACGACACCGTCAAACTGGTAGTAATGACCGTCAACGAACACACGACCGTGACAGGTGATACAGACATCCTTCATATTTTCCCGCTTCTGCGTCCAGTTCTCCTTCATCTTGGAAATAATCGGTCGCAGCGTCCACGAAATCCGTTGTCCCACGTCATGAGTGACGTCCTGTTTCATCGTGGCGGACATGTGGCAAGTGGCGCAGGTCGGTGCTGCAAAATAATCCTGTCCGGCAATCCAACGGTCGGCTTTTAGATTCATCAAATCGACATTCGTATAAAATGTATTCCCGTGCTTGGATTCATCATAGATTTCTTTTTGCGGATGGTCCGGGCCTAAATGGCATTTTCCGCAGGTTTCCGGCTGCCGCGCTTGCGCTTTGCTGAAAAGGTGTCGAGTGTGACATGAGGTGCAGGAGCCCAGTGAACCATCAGGATTGATGCGGCCAATACCCGAATTCGGCCA
>CAZADO010000079.1:0-4711 GCA_964483885.1 uncultured Alphaproteobacteria bacterium
TCTCCGAAATTCAGCCATGAATATCATTCGGTGGAAGGAAAACTTGCCTGCAACGTTTGTCACACCGACCTTGATGGTTTTCTATCACCGGAACAGATGGGGCATTTGCCGGACATGACGCAATGTATGACGTGTCACGACCAAAGCCGTGTGTCGAACGAGTGCGCATTGTGCCATCTGCCGACGGATGAGTTAGAACCGGCTGATCATAAACTGAACTGGATGAGTTTGCACGGCGCTTCAGCTTCAGTATCACAGGATGATTGCGCGCTGTGTCACAGCGTGGGAGAAGATTGTCAGGCTTGTCATAATGGCGACGAAGTTTCCATGCCGCATCCCAACAACTATGTCTCAACGCACGGATTTGACGCACACCTTTCCGATATGACCTGCGGCGTCTGTCATGACCAGCGGGATTTTTGTAATGAATGCCATCGTTCGCTAAATATTCTTCCGGCGGATCATTTCCGTGCGGGATGGGTAACTGGTTCGGGCGGCGTTCACAGCGAGCAGGCCAAGTTTGATTTGGAAAGCTGCATGTCGTGTCATGAAACTCCGGAGCAAGAACCCGTTTGCGCCCTTTGTCACGGGGAATAAACATCATGTTTGAAAAGAACAAATTTCTAATCATATCTCTTGGATTACTAATTGCGGCTGTTGCGCTGACATCGTGCAGTGAATACCGGACGCCCAACGGTTATCAGACTCATCCTGATGGCTGGATGATTTCGTCCAGCGATGCTTTTCACGGGCAGGGAGCGCTGAGTACGCACGGACAGGGATGTGCCTCATGCCACGGCGAAGACTATCAGGGCGGTGAAGAAGGACAAGGTTGCTACGATTGCCATGTCTATCCGCATCCTTCCCTTGCCGGTTCGAGCGCGAGTGCTCATCAGGCGCTAATCGCTTCTCTCGATTGGGACTTGAGCGAGTGCAGCGATTGTCATGGAGCGGATTACACGGGCGGGCGGACAGGAACCAATTGCAAAGAGTGCCATGTCGGACCGAATGGTCCTGAAGGTTGCACAACTTGCCATTGGTTGCCGCCGGTCACCGATGCGGGTTTGCCCTATGGAATGAATTCCGGAGCGGCGGGAGCGCATTCGGCGCACATGTCGAAAGGATATGCTTGTACTGAATGCCATCCCGGAGTGACGGGTATTTCGCATGCGGACGCTTTACCGGCTGAAGTTGATTTCTCCGAGGCGCAGATAGCGAACCTTGAGTCCCACGAGCCGATTTACCTGAGCAGCGGCCCCGCCGAAAACGGCAACGGTTCCTGCGGCTCTCTCTACTGCCATTCCGATACTCGCGGTGGTTCACCGAATCGTGCGGTTAGCTGGCACGGCGACCCCATGGTTTGCGGCGATTGCCATGATATTCCTCCTCCCGCGCCGCCAGTGATGGGCCCGCAGTGTCATGTCTGCCATCTAAATGTCAATCCGGCTTCGAACTACGAGTATCCCGATTCTATTCGATTCTTCCAGCCCGAATTGCATGTCAATGGAGAGATTAATTTGGGACAATAACGTTCCTCATAATATTTAGCAAGAAACCCTTCGAGACATACTTGTACTCGAAGGGTTTTTATTTCGTTTATCAGAATACTTACAAATTCTTAAGGATTAATTAAGTTGCATTTCTGGAGATTCTGCTCTATATTCTCATCGGCACCCGAAGAGGAGGTAGAAATGAGAATCCAATTCTATATCATTCTAACACTGCTTGCAATGCAGCCTATTGCAGTTTCTACGGCAACAGCTAGTGGTATTGATACGTGCAAGACTGTGGATCAAGTTCTGGAACGTTTTATCGAAGCGATGGGTGGACGTGAGGCCATTGAGAAGCTCACAACCAGAGTCTGCACGGGACATTTGACAACCGACCTTTCATCGAGGACGCCTCCCGTCTATGAGCAGGCGCCACTCGAAACCTACGCGGAAATCCCGAATAAGTTGCTTATACTCTATCGGACATCTAAGGGAGAAGAGTGCAACGGATTCGACGGGAAGACCGGCTGGAAGCAGAACTGGGATGGAACCATAGTCGATGAGCAGGCGGGGAAGTCGAAGCTCGCATGGATTCTCAATCCGCAGAATGCTCTAAAGGTCCGAGAGTATTTCCCCGGTCTGCTGATGAAGCCGGTTGAGAAAATCGGAGATAAAACGGTTTATGTTCTCGAACCAACTGGACTCCAGAAGGAACATTACTCGCTGTATTTCGAGGCGGAAACAGGTCTGCTAATTCGGATTGGTTATTATTGGGATTTGCTCGATTACCGTCAAGTTGATGGTGTCATGTTTCCCTTTCGTATCGTTACCAGCCGCAAGGGAGGTTCAAGCACGTACGTATTTGATATGATGAAACACAATCTCCCGATTGATGATGGGATGTTCGTGATGCCGCGCTTAGAAGAGAGATAGCTGTCTCAGAAATTTTCTGATTGATTTCCATGGAGGAAGAACTTGCATATACTCGTTGTTGAAGATGAGGCAAGGGTTGCCAAGGCGCTACAGGAAGGTTTGGAATCCGAACACTATCAGGTGACTGTGGCTGAAACAGGAGAAGACGGTTTTTTTCTTGCCACCACGCGCGAGTTCGATTTGATTGTTCTGGATTTAATGCTCCCCGGACGTGATGGGATCGAAATTTTAACGACGCTTAGGGACAGGCAATGCCAAACGCCGGTACTGATCCTCACAGCGCGAGATGCCGTTGACGATAGAGTACTGGGGTTGGACAGCGGTGCGGATGATTATCTTGTCAAGCCTTTTGCTTTTCCCGAGCTCCTTGCTCGCATCCGAGCTCTCACAAGGCGCGGACGGAGCAATGATGTTCTCAGGTTCCAGTTGGCTGACTTGGAACTGGACTGCGTGACTCGGAAGTGCACGCGCGTGGGAAAGGATATTGCTTTGACTGCAAAGGAGTTTGAGTTATTGGAATATCTGATGCGCAATCAGGGACATGTCGTCTCGCGCGAAATGCTAGCGCGCGATGTGTGGAAAGTCACCGCTCGCT
Organism: uncultured Alphaproteobacteria bacterium; assembly: GCA_964483885.1. GTDB lineage: Bacteria > Electryoneota > RPQS01 > RPQS01 > DYHQ01 > JAUXGA01. The sequence continues at coordinate 3,019 of CAZADO010000079.1, forward strand.
CGACACCACTGGATAATGTTATTGATGTACATATGGTCAGGCTGCGCCAGAAGATTGATGCGCCATTTGAAACGGCGCTTTTGAAAACAATACGAGGCGTCGGATTTGTTTTGAAGGAGGGTGACGCATGAGCTTGCGCAATATCAGCATTCGCCTCCGCCTTACATTTTGGTGCACTGCGGTTCTCATCCTTATTCTTGCTTTGGTGTCGGCGGATATTTACGGTTTCATGCGCAGCAGGCTGGAATCAATGGTTAGAACCAAACTCGATGAAGGTTTCGCAACGGTTGAAGCTGTGGTCTGGAACTCAGGCGGCGATTTGATGGATGTTGTTCATCTCGGTCAGGATATGCCGTTCCAGTTGATGAAAAGTGGGGAGGTTGCGTACGTCACAACAACATGGAAGCGTATCGGATTTCCTTCGCAGCCGGATAGTCTGACTTTCAACCCTTATGGAACATGGATGTCGCCGGAAGGACGAGAATACCGTATCAAATTAGCAGATGTTCCGGAGGTCGGTTATAAGTTGGCTTATGCTCAGGATGCCTCTGAACGGCGCGAAATTTTAGGCGAAGTAGCGACTGTTTTTCAGCGAGCGTTTCCTTTCGCTATGTTACTTTCGATTTTTGGCGGTTATTGGCTGGCTGGGCGGGCTCTCTCGCCGGTTCGAACTATTATCCACAAAGCACGTGAAATCACAGCCGAATCGCTGTCGGAACGTTTGCCGGTCTTGAATCCACATGATGAAATTGGTCGTCTCAGTACCGTATTCAATGAAACACTGGCCAGACTTGAAAATTCCTTTGAACAACTGCGGCGCTTCACAGCAGATGCGTCGCACGAACTTCGCACACCTTTAACCGCCATTCGAAGTGTTGGTGAAGTCGCTCTGAAACGCGCCCCCGACAGCGATTCGTACCGCGAGGCGATTGCCAGTATGCTCATAGAGACAGAATATTTATCTCGCTTGCTTGACAATCTGCTGACCCTTGCCCGCAGTGACTCCGGTAAAGTGCAAATCTCAGCTAAACCGATAGATGTTTCTCTTCTAACAAAAGATGTGGTCGAGGAACTCCGTGTCCTCGCCGAGGAAAAAGGACAGTCTCTTCATGTGGATGCAGCCTCGCCGGTAATGGTAACGGCGGATTCGGCGATTCTGAAGCAAGCATTGATAAACATCATTCACAATGCGGTCCGGTACACGCAGGAAGGAGGTCGGATTGAGGTGAAGGTCGAAGTACTACTCGATGGACAGGCGATAATCGACATTATTGATAACGGGCCGGGCATTCCAAAAGATGAACGCGCGAAGGTTTTCGAACGGTTTTATCGCACGGACAAAGCTCGTTCGAGGAAAGACGGCGGAGCTGGATTAGGTCTTGCCATTGCGCGATGGGCAATTGAAGCCAATAAGGGACAGGTCGAATTCTGCGATAGGGAAGAAGCGGGAACCTGTTGTCGCATTACGTTATCTGCATCATAACTGGTATTCAAGGTGTGAATCAGGAGGTACAGCCATGATGAGAGCTCATATTAACCGTACAACAGCAATAACATTATTGCTTGGCTGCATCATTGCAATTCTATTCAGTCCGTTGCGGATTCTCGCGGGCAAAATGGAAGATATTGTCGAGTCGATAAATGCTTTCGGCTTTGATCTCTATGGAGAACTTGCAAAGGAATCCGACGAGAA
>CAZADO010000080.1:0-3068 GCA_964483885.1 uncultured Alphaproteobacteria bacterium
CCAGATGATTTTCGATGGATCCAAAAAAATCGCCCAGACGAGCGGCCCCAATGCAGAAAGAAACGGCCCTAAATACGGCACGACGCTGAAAAGAGCCGCCAGACTTCCAAAGATGAGAAAATAATCTATGCCCGCTATCCAGAAAGCAACGGTCGTGAAGATACCGAGAAAAATCATCGCGGCTAATTGTCCGAACATCCAACCCTGAAGCAACCGAAGACCTCGCGCCGCCAGCTCGCGCATCTCTTCCGGTGTTCGATTACGAAATAGGTGGCTGAACGCTCGAAACGCCCGGCGACGCTCAATCGCGAGAAACGTTCCCATCACAACAACCGCCATAACATCCGTAAGTAAGGAAAAACCGCCGGAAAGAACTTTTACTAACCTCGCAGCAACATCTCCGGCATACTTCGCCGCTTCCTGTGCTAATCTTTCGGGATTGATTTGCGGTGCCCAGTCACCAAGCTCCTCCAGCCAAATCGTGAGCTGCAGACGCACATTGTCAAACATAGTCGGCAATCTTTCGACCAGTGTCGCCATCTGATTGGCAAAAGGACTGATTAGCACAAATCCAATCAAAGCAAAAAGAACGGCGAGTCCTATCAAAACGGCTATGACGGCCAGCCATCGCGGCAGACGCAGTTTCCGTTCCAAAGGTCCTGACAAATAGGTGAAGAAAATCGCAACGAGCAGTGCAAGAAATCCCAAGAAAATAATATGCCGTAGATAATAGACTGCCGCCGCTGTGGCCAGAGCGGCAATAATTACCAACGTTCGAAAGTAGAGAGTTTGAAAATCTGTTGAAGATGATGCCAAATCAGCACCCTTTTATTTCTTCGCACTTAACGGCTATTCATAGCGCAAGGCTTCAATGGGGTGAAGGCGCGCCGCTTTCACCGCCGGATACATTCCAAAGAAAACGCCTACGACAGCCGCGAACACCACACCAAAACCCACCACCCAGAGCGGCATGGTTGTCGGCAGGAAATTGTTGACGGCTTTCGAGCCAAGATAACCGAAGAAGACTCCGATAATCCCGCCAATCGAACAAAGAATGGCGGATTCCGTCAGGAACTGCCAGCCAATCATCCAGCGCTTGGCTCCCAACGCTTTGCGCAAGCCGACCTCCTGAGTCCTTTCGGTCACGGAAACGAGCAGGATATTCATGATGCCGATACCGCCGACAAGCAAAGAGATCGCCGCAATGAGAAATCCTCCAATGTAGATCCCGCTCATGATTCGCAGATAGGCGTTCATAATCGATGACTGCCTGTTTACTCCAAAATCATCGGGGTCGAGCGGTCCCAGATGGCGCGCTTTGCGAAGAATACCGCGGATTTCATATTCGAGTTCTTCGATATTGCGCGCATCATCAGCCTTGACGATAATGCTCATCCAGTGACGGCGACCATATTCTTTCATAAACGTTCCGATGGGCACGATGACATATTCATCCATGGACTGACCGAACAGTTTTCCGATTCGTTCCTGCACACCAATCACTTGAAAGGGAATGCCTCCGATTTTGACTCGACGACCAATCGGACTTTGATCCGGAAAAAGCTTCTGCGCAACTTCACTGCCAAGCACACAAACGTGGCGATTGCGCTGAACATCCACAACGTTGAAGAATCGCCCGATTGCAGGCCGGGTGGGATTGGTTTGAATGTAGTTTTCGTTGGTGCCGGCAACATCCAAAACGTTCAGCTTATTTTCGCGATAGCTAACGGCGCGCCGAGTTTCCGCCCACAGAGAGACCGCGACAGCTAACTTGCTCTCTTCCTCCACCCGACGTCCATGTTCAATCGTGATATCGGGACGGTTCATCATCTCGCGCCAGTTGGAGCCAAACCAATTGAACTTGCTGACATAAATCGTATTGCTGCCCAGAAAAGCGAATTGTCCCGAAACGGACTTGTTAAGACCCAGAATAATGCAGGTGATTAGAATGACCGTCGTCACACCAATGACGATGCCAAGTGTCGTGAGAACCGCGCGCACTTTATTCGCTCGCAGCGCCCTTCCGGCAATACGCAGTCCCTCGAATATTTCTACTAAGCGTCGTATCATGCCGTTGTTCTCACCTATTTGGGAGCGAAAAAGGAGTCTTTGTCATCTTCCGCAACGAGTTCATCTTTTGCAACCAGACCATCCAAGAGTCGGATGATACGATTCGCTTTCCGTGCGATGTACTCTTCATGGGTGACGAGAATAATCGTATTTCCCTGCCGATGAATCTCTTCGAAAAGACTCATGATTTCTTCACCGGTGGCACTGTCAAGATTCCCGGTCGGTTCATCGGCGAGGATAAGCGATGGATTATTGACCAGTGCCCGCGCAATCGCGACGCGTTGGCGCTCTCCACCGGACAATTCATTCGGTCGATGGTGACCGCGGTCGGCAAGTCCCACCGATGCTAACGCTTCCCGCGCTTTCTGCCGTCGAACTCCCACAGGCTTCCCCGCATATACAAGCGGCAATTCGACATTGTGCAGTCCTGTCGCACGCGGAAGAAGATTAAACGTCTGAAAGACAAAGCCAATGCGACGATTTCGAATCTCCGCTAATTGATTATCCGAGAGTCGGGAGACATCCTCACCCGCCAGCATATAAGATCCGCTTGTCGGCGTATCCAAACAACCGATAAGATTCATTAAGGTGGACTTTCCGGAACCGGAAGGCCCCATAATCGCGACGTATTCATTCGGCTCTATCGTCAGGGAAATTGTTCGGATAGCCGGCACTTCAATCGTGCCTACCTTATAGATTTTCGAGATGTCGCTCAGCTCGATCAGGTGGCTGTTCTGCATATTTTACTCGACCTATTTCTTCTTTTTGTCTTCTTTGGTGGTAATTAGTGTGCCGTGCGTCATATCCTTGGCAAGAGCTTTAAAAGGCCCGGTGACGACCATCTCGCCGCCTTCAAGACCGGAGAGGACTTCAATGTGCGTGTTCGATGAAATTCCAGTCTTTACCGGCACCCAAATCGCCGAATCATTGCGCATGACATAGACGCCTTCGACCAGATCTTCTTTACGAAGGACTTTTCCGGTGTCAGCCACTGTGCC
>CAZADO010000081.1:0-7468 GCA_964483885.1 uncultured Alphaproteobacteria bacterium
TTTTCTTGGTGAAATATTATGTGAAAATCGTAAGTTTATTTTCGCTGAGTAGGTATCTACAAATTCTGCCACTGACAAAACTATCCCGCCGCCTGACCACGCTGCATGAGTTCTCGTGCTGTGGCAATCACTTTCGGCGTGACTTTCTCTCCTCCCATCAGAAGCGCCAATTCCTGCACGCGCTCTTCCGTGGTAAGTGGCCGCACTTGAGTAACCGTTTTTCCACCGGATGTCTGTTTCATAATCGAAAAATGCTGCGTTGCACGACTGGCAATCTGAGGCAGATGTGTGATGGCGAGTACTTGATGACGCTGTGCGAGCGCGAGAAGCGCATCCCCGACGCGTTCAGCGATTCGCCCTGAAATCCCAATATCAATTTCGTCGAAGACAAGCGTTACCGGCTCCAGTTTCCCTGCGAAAACACTTTCGAGCGCGAGCGTAATCCTTGACGCTTCTCCTCCTGACGCTACTTCCACCAGCGGTCGCAATTCCGAACCGGGATTCGCCGAGAAATAGAATTCAATCCTATCGAGTCCCTTTAATCCGACACCACCTTCTTCGATGGTATCCATGCGTGCTTCAAAGCTCGCACCGGCGAGACCCAAACCTGACAGTTGCTTCGCAACTTTGCTCTCGAACAAGTCTTTCTTCGCAAGCCGCTGCTTCGACAACTCCTCCGCTTTAGCTTGAAGCGTTTTTACAGAGGCGTCAACGTCGCGTTCGACTTGAGCAATATCATGTGTGAGTGTATCGGTTTCACTGAGCGCTGCGCGCCACTCGTCCGCTTTCCGCTGAAGCTCTCCGGCGGACAATTTATACTTTCGTTTAACATTCGTTAGCTGATGAAGTCTTTCCCGCAGAGCTTCCAACCGTTCAGGATCATAGGTCACCGCGAGATGCCGGTCGCGAGCGAGCTTGCCGAGTTCTTTAATTTGCGCTGCAGCATCTGAAATTTCACGTGCGAGCGCGTCCAATTCCGGATCAATCGCTTGGGCGGATTTCAGCGACTCCTGCGCCTGTTTGAGCAATCCTTCCGCTGCTACGTCTCCATTCGACAATGCTTCCCATGCCGCGCGAGTGGCATCGGCGAGTTGTTCTGCGCCTTCAAGTTTTCGTACGTCGCTTTCCAGTTCTTCTTCCTCGCCTTCGCGAGGATTGAGCCGCTCGATTTCGGCAAGTTGGAAACGAATCAGACCTTCGTTCTGAAGCCGTTCTTCCTGCAGTTTGCGCAGTTTTTCGAGAGTCGTCCGAAGCCGCGCGTGCTCCCGGTATAAATACGATACGTCCGAACGAAGCGTTAATGTTCCGGCGAAGGCGTCGAAAAAATCGATATGGCGACCGCGTTTTAAAAGCGCTTGCTGTTCATGCTGCCCATGCAAATCCACCAAACGCTCTCCGAGTGCCAATAAAACTTCCAACGCGACGGGACTATCATTAATATAACATCGCGCTCGTCCTCCCTGCGCAATCTCCCGCCGTAAAAGCATCGTGTCTCCCGCATCATCCACGGCCGCTTCCGCTAAAATCTGCGCGATGTCTTTGTCATGCGAGAGGGCGAACTCCCCTTCGATAATCGCTTTCTTCGCACCGGATTTGACAGCGTTCGCCGGAAATTTTTCGCCGACCAAAACCGCCAGCGCTCCCAAAACCATCGATTTCCCTGCGCCGGTTTCGCCGGTGAAAACGCAGAAACCGCGACCGAGTTCAAACTCCGCCCGCGAGATTAAAAGATAATCTTGTATGAGGAGCCTTTGCAGCATTAGTATTCGAAACAGAAGCGAACTGCCGTTCGGCGCTACTTTCCCAAAACCGCCACCTTCCCCCGTGCGGATTTTCCGTCATTCGTGTAACAAACGAGAATATAAATTCCGCCCGAAACAATCTCTCCGTCCGAGTTTCGCCCGTCCCAACCGACGCCGGGAGTAATCATTTCCCGCCAGGTCAGAGAACGCACCAATCGCCCGCTGAGCGTATAGACTTTCAGTCCGTCGAAAACGCCTCTATCCTGCAAATACATGCGCTGCTCGCCGGGACGGAACGGATTCGGATAAGGATCGATGTCTCCCGAATGCCCGTCGGTCAAAATATAAGGAGTTTTTAAGAGCGACAATCCATCCGGCGTGCCTATCCAAACTTCACCCGTCGCCGCGTTCGACGTAACCTCTGTGATGTAATTCGAAACTAAATCCGAGGGATACAATACATCATCCGCGGTACGGAAATAATGAATCCAATTGAAATCACGATCCATCACACTCACGCCGTCATCCGTACCGAACCACTTGTTATCTTCCGCGTCCACATGAATCGCAAATACCTGAGTTCCGAGCGGCCCCGGATATAAACACGAGAATTGCAGATAGGCTAAATTCCCTGGAAGCCCTGTCGGAGTGTAATAGACGCCGTTGACCGTGCCGACCCATAAATACCCTTGAGCATCCAATGCCCAGCAATTCGTCGTTTCATCAATATCATCAAAGCAGAACGTTGGATCCGCTTTATCATTCGGCACGATAAACGTCCAGTTATCTCCAGCCGTGTCCGTCGGAGTTCCTCGATCATCGAAAATATGGGTCCCGCGTCCATCAGGGGAAGCGCCGAGCCATTTTCGGTCATAGTCGTCAATCAGCAATGCTTCGATTTCTGTGGGACTAAGCAAATTGGGATTAATATACGCCATCCACGCGTCCTCGTCCGGCCCACCCGCGCTAATCCATTCTCGCGAGATGCGCAGCAGCGGCATGTTGCGACTGGAAAGTCGATTCGTTAGCCATAAGTTTCCGTCGAAATCTTTTTTGATTGCATCAATCAAGCAGAATCCTTCGTTAGTCGGCGAAGTTCCCGCTAAACGTGCTCCTGTCGAATCATTCGCATTGAAGATGCGAATCGTATCGTCGGTGAACCATCCCATTCCTTTGCCATGCGTTCCCACCCACGTTCCTCCGAAATCATCGAAAGCGAACGCGCGCACATCCGCGGTAAAAAACGGAGCGATTCCTATAACGGCATAATCCGTCCAACCCGTTGCATCGAATGTGGACACACCGCCTCGTGCGCCCTTCGCTCCAATCCACAGTTTACCGGTTGGACTGACAGCCAAAGCAGAGATGTCGTTTCCGCCGGGACCTTCCGCATGAAGCGGCTCTGTCCACGCTTCATCAATCAGCGCCGATACACCGCCGTTGACATCGCCACCATCGGCTACACCTGCCCAGAGAATGTTGTTATCTCCACCTGCCGAAGCTGCTGCGAGCCGTTGAATGTCTATCGTGAAAGGTTCGCTGGCGTAACGCCACCCAAAACTCGCATCAAACCAATAGGCCCTGCTCGTCGTTACGGCATAAATCGTGTCGCTGACATTTGCGAAATCTACGACAGGTCCGAAACTCAATCGATACCCAAAATTGCCATCCACCCACCGAACCGCTTCCCCCGGCATTCCAATCCAAATACCACCATCCGGCGCAGCAAGTAGTGCGCGAACATCATTGTTCGGCAAACCATCTTCTGTGGTGATATTTTCCCATGCACTGGGAGGAACCAGTGTCGCCTGATTTAAATTTGCGCGCGCGAGTCCATAGGGTGTCGCCGCCCAAAGATAACCGTCCGCTATGGCAAGACGCCGCACTTCCGTGCGCGGAGACAGCTCGCCGAGTTTGCTGTAGCTCTCCTGAACGCGAAATCCTCCCACGGTTTCGTAATAGGCTAACCGGTAAGCGCCGACATCCGTCGCAACGAAAACAACATCCTCCCACGAAATCATATCCATAATCGTAAAAACTTCACCCTGCAAATCCGACAGAGCCGCTACACGCCCTGTGACAGGGTCAAGGCGATTCAAATTTCGGTCGTCAAGCCCTGCCCAGATACCGCCTCGACTATCGGAGCCCACTGCGACACACCGATTCCCCGACAAGCCTCGCGTGTTCGTATAGACATCGAAAATGCCCGTCGCCGGATCAAAATGAACCAGCCCGCCGCTCGTCGCCGCCCACAGTTGCGCGTTGATGGTCTCGATATCGCGCACATCCGATGTGGATGTAAACGTCTGCCACTGAAACGGCTGTGCCCATGTAGAAGAGGAACTGAACACAACTGCAACAGCTAATCCGATGATGTTTTTCATGGTTGTTTTCATTTTACACCTGTTGCTTTTCTTATGGATCCAATCCTGTCGCAATTTCTATTTCGTTTCTCCTCGGTTTTTTTCAGATACAAGCGCACTGCCGTGCGGCGTACCTATGATATCTCCCCCTGTTTACGGGGGAAAAGGGGGGTTTCCTTACTTCAACAACACCATCTTCTTCGTAGATGTGAAATTCTCCACTCGAAGGTAGTAGAAATAAATCCCTGACGGCAGATTGCTCCCATCGAACATCACCTGATGAACTCCCGCAGCGACTTGTCCATCAATAAGCGTCGCTACTTCGCGCCCAAGAATATCGAATACCCGCAGCGAAACATCTCCGGCCTTCGGCATGTCATACGTAATTTCCGTTACCGGATTAAACGGATTCGGATAATTCTGGTGAAGCACGTAGTCGCAGGGCAATAAATTTTCCGATGGCTCCGCGAAAAGTTCCGGCCCCAGTTTCACCAGCCAGAAATCTGAGCCTCCATTACCGAAGGAAAACGTATATCCCGCCACAGCATAACCTCCATCGGATGTTTGGACAACGCTATAGCCCACATCACCACCGCCACCTCCAAGCGTTCGAGCCCAAAGACGTTCACCGTGTTCATCTAACCTAACCAACCAAAAGTCCAGACTTCTTGCTCCGTAGGAATTCGTATATCCTGCTAAGATATAACCGCCATCTTCTGTTTGTCGCGCGCAATGACATTCTTCAGAACCACCCTTGCCGAATGTACGGCTCCAAAGACTGTCACCGTTGGCATCCATCTTTATGATCCACATATCCGGGTCGGGCCAATGCGGACTCGACAACCTCTTCACTCCGGCGGAAACATAGCCACCATCCGACGTCTGTAAAACCGAATAGCATTCGTCATCATCTCGTCCGCCATAAATCCGGCTCCACAAGCTGTCACCATTGGCATCGGTTTTTATTATCCAAAAATTGTTCGACCACGGCATTCCGGGACCGAAAGAATTTGTCCAGCCACCCAGAATATATCCACCGTCGGATGTCTGCGCAACGCTGGAACACACATCATCACGACTTCCTCCATAGGTTCGACTCCACAAGCTGTCGCCATTGGCGTCTGTTTTCAGGATAAAAAAGTCATAACGGAATTCTTCGCAGTTAATAGTCATACCGACTAAAAGGTAGCCGCCATCTGACGCAAGAGCCGCAGCCTGGCAATAATCACTACAGAGTCCACCGTAGGTTCGACTCCAGAGACTATCGCCGTTTTCATCTGTTTTCAATAATAAAAAATCACTACGGCCATTCACGAAGGATTCGGTATATCCTGCAAGGGCATAACCACCGTCGGCCGTTTGATGAACGGAATAGCACCAATCAGAATTTTGGTCTCCATACGCCCTACACCAAAGACTATCGCCATTCTCGCCTGTTTTCACCATCCAGAAATCAGCGGAATACGTACTCATTGGTTCAACGACACCGGCCAGAACATAACCGCCATCGGATGTCTGCTCCATAGACAAACAATAATCCCAATCATTCCCCCCATACGTCCGACTCCATAGACTATCCGGTGATTGGGCATTTGTCAAAGAAACGCTGACAACAAGAATCAACAGCGTCATGCAAAACGAATTTCGAGTACGCATGATACACCTCCCCGTTTACCTCCCTCGCCGTTGTGGCTCTCTAGAGCCGCAATGGCTTTTAGCGCACTATCAGATATTTACCGCTTCCGACAAACCACCACCTGTTTCGGAGAATCGGATACAAAGGGTGTCTCGTCGAAATTCCCAAACTTATTTTCTATCTCGAATCCATGAAGCTGAAGCAATGCGTCCAGTTCCTGGGGGAAGAAAATTCGCAGATTCAAATCTTCGACGATTTCTTCCGGCGCATCGCCAAATTTATAATGCCATTTGATATAGTTGATTTGACTGGCTCGGTCATAGACGTTGCTCTCTGTGACGACCACCTGTCCACTTCCGGTAGGATCAGGATATTCCGTCACCGGAAATCGCTCATTTGGATTCCGCATTAAAATGTCAAACCGCGGATTGAAAATATCGATTATGAATCTACCGTTTTTCTTCAGATGATTTCGAACGCAGTTGAAGCAAGCGGCAATATCTTCCGAATCATGCAGAACCGCAATCGAATTGAAGGGGAAGAAAATCAGGTTGAACTTTTTGCCAAGTTCAAAATCGCGACAGTCCGCTTGAATCCATTCAATCGTCACATTCGCTGACGCCGCTTTCCGCCTCGCTTCGGTTAGCATCGATTCGGTTGGATCCAACCCGGTAACCTGCCATCCTTTGCGAGCCAAAGGAATCGTAATCCGTCCTGTGCCGCAGGCGAGTTCCAAAATCGGCTGCCCGTACTTCTTCGCCATTCGCGAATAAAACGGTATATCGTCTATGAATTCGCGAGTCAACATGTCGTAATGCTGCCCATCAAAATAAAGATGATCCAAATCCGGCGGCTTCATGCAATCCTTCTCATTTTCCCCTGCCTGCGGGGGGAATTAAAGGGGGGTAACATCAATCATTTAACCGCAACAACCAACACGATAAGCATCGACAACGCTAATCCAACGCCTGCGTAAAATGCTCCGGCGAAACCCCAAATACTAAACGCGATTCCTGCGACGAGCGGTCCCAGTGATTGTCCTAACCGCAGTACCATGCCGTTAATCGACATGAACGCCGCCCGATGTTGCATCGGCGCCATGCCTGTCAGAAGCGTCATCAAACTTGGCAGATTTATGCCTTGCGCAATTCCAAAAAGAATGCTGGGAATCAGAAAGAGCCAGATATTTCCGGTGAGCGAAATCAGCACCAATGTCACCGCATAGAGAACGAACGCTATCTTCATCAGATTTTTTTCGGAGACGATTTTTACGAGCCTTCTCAATTGCGAAGAACATGTCGCAGAACTGAGTGATGACACTGACATCATCATCCCGATGACAAGCGCTGAAGCACCGAAACGCCCGCCGAGCAGCATCGGAAAATAGGTCAGGAACTGCCCATAAAGAATCACGAACGTCACGACGCTGACTGAGAACAGCGCGACGACCTGAGGCTTTTTGACATCCTGCCAAACTCCTCGCAGATATTCTCGCATCGGCGGCGAGTCTTCCGGCTCCGGATTCTTCAAGACGAAAAGCACAAATCCGCCAACGGGCAATGCGAGCAATGGCAACAAAAAAGGAAAGTGCCAGCCGAACATCGCCAGCGCGCCCCCAATCGCCGGATAACTCGCCGTTCCCACCGAAAGAACGCTCGAATTGTAACCCATCGCCGCGGCGCGATCTCCACCCGTAAATATATCGCCGATGAGCGTTACATTCAGCG
>CAZADO010000082.1:0-8237 GCA_964483885.1 uncultured Alphaproteobacteria bacterium
ATCTGAAAGCTCTGGTCAGATAAAACGACGTCTCTGCGTTTTGGGCATCGTTGTGCTTCTCGCCGCGGGATGTGTGAATCCTTTTGCACCGGAACTTCGCGGACCGACAGGTTCGCTTTGGAGCGACGCTTCGACCATCGGCGGTCTCTTGGAAAATTTCAAAACCGCTTACGAATTTGGGGATTCCCTGCAATACGCTCAATGCTTAGCGGAAAATTTCCAGTTCCAGTATTTCGATTACGATTTAAACCGGACGGAAAGCTGGTACCGAGAGACAGACCTGCGCGCCACAGCAAGAATGTTTCGAAGCTTTCGCCAAATCAATCTGATTTGGAGCGAAGCCCCTCCCGGGGTTGAAGACATCGCCACACCCGATTCGCTTGTAGAATTTCACATCCGATTTCAACTGCTGTTAGACGAACTGACGCCGCTCATCGGCTTCGCTCATTTCATCGTCAACAAACCAGCGGGCGATCGCTTCCAAATCGTTCTCTGGCAAGACGATTTTTAAATTAAGGACTGCTATCTATCTGCAAAGATAGATACACATAAACCCATCAGGACTCCGCCTATGCCGACGTATGACTATCGCTGTGTGAGTTGCGGCCATAAGTTTGAAGCGTTTCAATCGATGCTGGATGAACCGTTGAAGGTTTGTCCGGAATGCGGCGGTCGAATCGAACGGCTGATTTCAGGCGGAACCGGGCTTATCTTTAAAGGCTCCGGTTTCTATGAAACAGATTACAAACACAAAAGCGAGGCATCCCCTTCTCTACGCCCGAAAAACGATAAGAAACTTGACACTCCCAAAAAAGAAGAAAAGACGACTGAAAAAAAATGACACCTCTCTTCGATAAGTACGCGCGACTACGCAAAGCGATGGGACTTGGTTCCCTGCACACGAATCGCGAAAAGATTCTGGAATTGTTGGAAGGACAGGTGACGCGAAAACAACTGCCGGTATTAGCGGTGGAACCGGCAACCGTTTCCGGAATCCAAGCTTGCCTGCGTTACGCTTCAGAGAAAAAGATGCCCGTCGAAATCTGTTCGGGCTTGTCGCCAAGGCAAGCCAATGATTTGGGCGGCAAAATGCTGCTATCGACGGCGCAGCTTGTGTCATCTCCGCGGTTTCGAGATAACAACACTCGTCTGCAGGTGGCGGCGGGAACGTCTATCGAATCGCTGCAGCCGGATTTTCTGAAATATCATGTGCGCTGGGCTCCTCTCTTTCCATCTCCTAAAGCCACCAGCATCGGCGCTCTCATCGCTTCCGGATGGGAAGGAATCCGAACATGGCATCACGGCGGGATGTTATCGCATCTGGCAGGCCTCGAATGGGTTGACGGAACGGGAAACATTCATCGCACCGGTTCTTTATCATCCAGTGGGAATGCCGCTGATATGATGGCGTTTCTTTATGGTTCGCGTGGCGAGTTGGGAGTTATCACACAAGTGGATTTACTATTGGAACCGCTACCGGATTATCGAGCGGCCTGCGTCTTTCTCTTGTCGGATGCTCAAGATACCACGAACGTATTGTCTCAAGTGGGATTAATGTCACCGGCGCCGGATATTGTGCTTCTCTTGGATGAAGGTTCTCTGGAAATCCTACGGCGGCAAGCGGCGACTCTGGCTCCGGAAAAAGCCAAAGCAGCGGTTGTTTGTGAATGGAGCACAAACGTTCCTGAAGCACTGCCCTCGGATTTGGATGCAAATATCTTTGAAGGCACCGCTGAAGTGGATGAACTCTGGAAGCTGCTCTTTTCACTCGAACCGCTGGCAAAACAGCTCTTCCCCGCGCGGCTGCACAGTCAAGTCGTCCTACCCGCCCACGCTTTTCCTGATTTCGAAGCTCATGCACGAGAGCTGTCTCATGAAGCCAATCTTCCGATTGCGCTGTGGGGAACGGTCGAAGTCGGACATCTGCACATCTGGCTTCTCCTGCCCGAAGATGAACCGCGTCTGCGCAGGCGAGCCGGTGAAGTGCTCGATAAACTGCAGGAATATTCCGCGCAATTAGGCGGCGGCCCGGCGGGTAAAGCGACAGGCGGTATTTTGCAGCGTGTGGCGCTGCGGCGGGGCTCCTCACCGACGGGATGGAAAGTTAGAGACAAACTGAAAGAGCAATTGGATCCCGACGCCATCTTCCCGGCTGAAAAAGCTCTCAGTTGAAATTGACAAGTAATGTTTATAGAAAAACAAATCCCGCCTGAATAGACGGGATTTGTCATGAACGAGGAAACCTTCTCAGGTTTCCTTTTTTTATTGAAATTCTTGAAGTTGTTCTATTACTGACTTGCCAAGATGATGCTCTTTGTCTTCCTAAATTCTCCCGCCAAAGCCGCCGACACCGATTACGTAGCTGCCCGTTTCACAGCCGACATCCTCGGCAATAACAGGGCATTTGACCTTGAATAGAAAAATGATTTCCCTGTTTATTTGACTCAGTGTTTCATAATTCCCCTGTCCTTTGGCGATTATCATATCCGCCGTCTTGAAACGCTGACGAAACTCCGCGCTGCAATCTTCAAGGATCGTTCCCGGTGCGTCCGAACCATTATCGATGACGTCGACAAGATTCGTTATCCCTGTCATGCGCGCATCTTCCATTGTCGCATCGTTTATCACAGGACTTCCCCTGACAACGAACGTAACTTTCTGTCGGTCTATCTGCTCGATCAACAGCCGGTCGAAAACGATTTCACCCGCATTATCACCCAGATATAAAATCCTCTCGGACTGCTCGATGGCGGCCTGCAGGCTTTTCAGCGCATCCCGATTCAGCGGAGCTTCGAGAGCACTCTGCATAGATTGTCCAACAACGTCCTCTTCGAGTGCGGGAGACACTCCGAAATCGATAACATTGCCCGCGATAGCGAAACGAACCGCTGTCTCAAAAGGCTCTTGAGATGCGCGCATTTTCGATTGCATTTCCGGATAAGCCGCAAGCGCAAGCCGATTAAACCGTTGCTTGACCTCTGCATACGGATCAGGATTCCCACTAACTTCTCGGATTAACCTATGAATCTTCTGCCCCATCTCAGGGGGAGACTGAGTTAAATCCATTGCGCTGACCAACCGAAGAACCTCGCGCAGGACGCGTTCCTGAATTTCCGCGTCATTCGCAACCATTCGTACAGCGCTCAACGCTTGATGAAGAAAACACGGGGTGCAATCTAAAAATGTTCTCATTTACTTGACTTCAATCGCAATTGTCGATATATTCTATTAACGGAAAAGGAGTTCATTTCTAAAAGGAGGCAGAAATGCAGGCTAAAAGATTCCATATTCTATTACTTCTCGCTGCCGTAGTTTTCCTGACAGTCATTGTCGGCTGCGAGGGACCGGAAGGCCCGCCGGGACCGGCGGGGCCTGCACCTATCTACATCGTGGGGAATATAGAGTCTCCCAGCACCCGAAACGAGACGTATCGTGCTCGCGTAGAAATTTACGGCAATCCGGGGATTCCAACCGTTGAGATCAATGGCATACCTCTCATTCGACAGAATCCGAATTACTTTTCTCATTATGAATTCCCAATTTCGGCGGGAGATTCGGCGAAGCTTCTTGTTACGTTTACCAAACTTGATGGGACTTTTGGAAATGCGTGGGCGAATATCATGATGCCCGGGCTATTTGATTTCGCAATCCCGGACAGTTCCAATGATTCAATTCAATTCGGAGATAGTGTTATCGTCCAATGGTTCTCTTCAGAAGGTGCGGACGTCTATTCTTTTGATTTCCGTTCCGTGTTCCACTACAGAGACACTTCAGGGACCTATCAGTACCTTGTCTATGACTTCGACACGGTATTTGCAGATACGTTAATCACCTTTCCGCCATCCCTGCTTTTTCCGGATATCGCAGAAATCGATTCCATGTTATATGGTTATGGAAATATAATTTTGTATGCGAAAACAGGTCCTGTTGACGATTATGATATTGGAAATGTGCATGGTGATGGAATAGGTTTTTTGACAGGAATGACGTTCGGAGGTTACGCAACAATTGTTTACGATGTCACGGATCCTCCTATTCCTTCCCCCCGGTTAAATGAGTTTAATCTGATTCAGTAACGTATCACGGTTTCGACAACGTCGAATAATCGAGTTCGGATCCGAGTGTGCTGTGCGGAATCATGAAGATGATGAACATTAAAAGTGACGCTCCTAATACCCAAATTCGCGCAGGTGGATTGCGGCGCGTCGCAATAAAAGCGATTATCCACCCTATCATGGCAATCAGCGTTTTATTGTCTGTTAAATCGTATCCGAACGGCACGCCTGTCCAATAAGCTCCAAACGCATAATTCTGCACAGTCGGCCCTAAAATCATCCCCCCGACCAGCGTCAAACCCGCCGCTCCCGCGACATAAAACCTTGTGTTGGCACCTTTCCTCAGCGCTTCCAAACCCGCCCTTGCCGCAAAAAGCATCGCCATAAACATCAGCAAGATATGCGGCACTAAAACACCCGCCGGAACCGCTCCTTTATACCGCAGCACCACCGCTCTATCCGCCGGTAGCATCAGTTTCGCGTCGCCCCTTTCCAAATTCACGTAATATTCCACCTTGCCAGCCGGCGGCTGGTGAGGTATCTCACTAACAAGTTTGTTCAGTTCGCGGTGCATCCGAACTTCTGTCCAGTTCTCTTTCGTCGGATAGCGTCGCCAGACGAGCACTCCTTCTGTCTCGCCATCCTCCACAACCACCTCCACCAGAGCTCCCCCCTCTCCGCCATGACTGCGCAGGAAAACATAACTGACCTGCACGCCGTTTAATTGCGCTTCACCTTCGATGGGATAGGTCGGGCCTGTCTTACGTTGATACACAGCGATGGATAGAGTAATCACCAATGCCAAAATCCACAGCGCCAGAGACTGAATCTTCTGTTTCCCCGTCGTTTTTTGTTTCGTACTCAAAATATCTTCCTCGAAATCTTCAGACTATTCAACAGATGTTCATTTCAAATGGGTCGTGCTTTTCCAAGCGGGAAAAAAAGGAAAATGGTAAAGGTTGATAACCGATACACACCCTTTCAACAGAGAATTCTTCGGCTGTATCAGTTCTGTTAAGTCGATATCCAAGCCGATGAGCCATTCCCGTTTGCGCGGCCTCAAATAGTGATAACCTTCGGTATGATAGCCCAACGCAAGACCGATGCATTTCAGACGATGAGGCAGCAGCCGTTTACCGCGAAGCACCAGCCAATAAGTCATCTCATCGTAGTTCTCGAAGAAACCCGGTTCCCGCTCTCCGCTTTTAAGTGGAACGGTGTTCTGCAGTAAATAAGTCAGTTTGAAATCGGTAAGGTCTTGCATAATCGGCCAGCGCAACCGGCTGTAAGCGAAAAGCGCTCCGACGCTATTGGAAATCACATCCTGACTCGAAAATCCCCAAGGCGACATCCCGTCGCCGATTTCCATAATCAGCAGAGCCAATTGCGCATTCGCCATCCCTCCTAATTCCGCCCAAAATTCCGGCACTCCGATGATTCGGTAACTCCACGTGCTGAAATTCGTAAACTGATAAGCTGTCCAGACATGACCGACTTTGTCCGCGCCGAGGGAGTATTCGTGTTGCCCAAACCAACCGTCGTTTTTCATATGAAACGCTTCTGTTTTACCCTGCCAGAAGGCAAAATAGGAAACGGTTGCCACCGTTGCATTGATGCCGACTGTCAGAAGCGCTGTGCGCGCGATGGGAGAGAGCGTCCTTGTCTTGGATTGCAGGATTTCTTCAGCCCAAGCGCAACCACTGCACACCCACAATACAAAAGATAGAAGGACAATCTTCTTGGTAAACATTCTTACCAACATTCAAGCAGCATTCTTTGGTTCTTCTTCTTAATATCCCCGCAAACCGTTATGAAAATATAGAACTTGTGTTAGCCAATGTCAACCGCACTCTTCCGAATTCTCAGCAAGACTCGGATTTCTTCCTATCTGCCATATCAACTCAACTGTCCCACGAGAATCCTCTATTTATCGAGAGGCATCCTCTTTTAACACGGGGCAATTAGGCTCCTGACCCAAGAAAACTTCTGATTTTTCGCAGTCAATTTTCTTATATCGAGCAGGAGAGTGGTGAACAAATCCGCATGGGAAGTCGGTTTATGTAAACCAGCCTTCTTCACCCGGAATATAAAGTTGCTACATCATGCTCAAAATTGCTTTAAGTTCATTATTTTCTTGTATTTACTTAGTAGGATTCGTATATTTATTATGGATTTTTTACGGACTCCTTATCTCACAAGGGGCAGGATTAATCGGCTCCTAAATAGACAGGGAAGTAACTTAGCCACAAATTACTAAGGATTAGAAGAGAAGGTATGTTTAGCGTTACGGAGGAATTTGAAAGATGAGAAAGACTTTGTTACTCAGTGGTCTAATCATGGCCACGATGTTGCTGTGCTGTTATGCGCTGGCGACCGCAGACACGGTCGATAAGAAAGTCACAGCAATCGAAAAGAAAGCTGCCTCAGAAGACGAGGCGAGCATTCAAAGCGCTGTCGAACCTCTCCCCTTAAACACACGTTGTCATGGGGCGTGCTGTCTTCCCACGGGCGAATGCGCGTGGATGACGCCAACTGATTGTGAATGTGCAGGCGGCGAGTTTATGGGCGAAAATGTTCCCTGTGATCCGAATCCATGTGTTGAACCGGAACAATGCCCGTATGAAAACCGTGATATCGATGACAATGACAGTTGTCCGCCGGGCTCGGGTGCTTTTGTCGCTTGTGACGACACCCTTTGCGGAGACATCGGTTCCGACGATCGCCCTCCTCCATCGGATCGGGATTATTATGAGTTCATCGTTCCCGAAGGAGTCTGTTACGAACTGATTATCGATGTATTCGGTAATGACACGCCCGGCTATTGGACTCATGGTCAGGGACTAGATCCGCAGGTGCGCGTATTCAACGACGCCTGTGAACAAATCTATTTCGATGATGACGACGGTGAAGGTCTTGACAGCCATCTCGAGACGGATTGTTTGTCGCCCGGCACCTATTACATCTCTGTCAAGGGTTACTCAAGCTCCAGCGGCCCCTACATTCTTGCTGTCCACTGTGACCAGTGTGAAGACTGTTGCGCAGAGATTATTGATTACTGCGCGAATCCTATTATCGTTCCCGGCGTGCTGCGCTATGAACACACCGCCAGTACATGCTGCGCGGCTAACACGGTTCCGTGTGTCTGGCCACTTGATTGCGGAGGAGCTTTCTGCTATACGGCGGGTCCCAGTGTGCTATACAAGATAACGCTGAATGAAGATGCCATTATTGACACACTTGGCATTATGGGCGATGGCGACGTTCAGATGATGGTATTCACGGATTGTAATGATCCACTCGGTACTTGTGTTGCGACGCGGGATTTTTATTCAGGCAACCATGAATTGATCGAGGATCTGCCACTGGCGGCGGGTACGTACTACATCTCGAATTCGTACTACTCATCCGAAGCCACGACCTGTGGACTTATCTCGATTCTGATTGTCAGTGATACGCATTTGCCGGTAGAGCTCAGTTCTTTTGAAGCAATCGCCGGTGACCGCAGAGTGACTCTGAACTGGACAACCGCCAGTGAACATGACAACGATTTCTTCGAGATTCAGCGCCGTACGCTGACGAATACTTGGACGACCATTGCGCAAATTGACGGCGCCGGAAACAGCCAGACCGCTATCAATTACTCGTACATCGATCGCGCGGTTATCAATGGTACGGCGTACACTTATCATCTGGTGTCGCGCGATGTCAATGGAACGATTAATGAGTACGGTGCCAGTGGTATCGTGGAAGCGTCACCGGACGCTCCGATGCCTATGGAATATGCGCTTGACCAGAACTTCCCGAATCCGTTCAATCCGCAGACGAACATTTCCTATTCGTTGATGGAAGCCGGCTTCGTGTCCCTGAAAGTCTATAACATCATGGGTCAGGAAATCGCGACGCTTGTCGAGAAGGAAATGCAGGCTGGACGCTACACGGTAGCTTTTGCAGCCAATAATCTGCCGTCAGGCGTCTATATGTACCAGTTACAAGTCAATGACTTCAGTGCGAACCGGAAGATGCTTCTGCTGAAATAAGCATCCAACATCAATGCACCTTAAAGGGAGTCGGCAATCGCCGACTCCCTTTTTATTTCTCCATGAAAGCGCTGACTTTGTTTCCTACACTATTGATCCTTCCTGCAAGCAGAAATTCCTATGAAGCGAGTGAAGTGCGAAAAGG
>CAZADO010000083.1:0-2501 GCA_964483885.1 uncultured Alphaproteobacteria bacterium
TCTCCGGGAGACAACTGAGGATACGCTTTTGCATAATTGGCATCCACGTCCACATCCTCGAGACTAATTTCCAAAATCCCGCCGTTTTCGCGCATGGCGTGGAAAGCATTGGTGCAAAGGTTCATGATGATTTGATGAATCTGGGTTGGGTCTCCCAGAATGTATCCACATCGATTATCAATGTGCTGACGGATTTCAATCGTCGTCGGTAGTGAAGCTCGGAGCAGTTTGACGGCTTCTTTGACAACAGGATGGATTTGCACCGGTTGAAATTCATGTTCGATTTGGCGGCTGAATGTGAGAATCTGCTGCACAAGTTCTTTGGCGCGAATACTCGCTTTCAATGCCTGTTCGAGTTTTTGGTACGTTGAATTTTTCGTTGGAATATCGTTTTGAGCCATCTCCGTATATCCAAGGATGGCCATGAGGATATTGTTGAAATCGTGGGCAATTCCTCCTGCCAATGTGCCGATGGCTTCAAGTTTCTGCGACTGGCGCAGTTGAGTTTCCAGTCTTTTTCGTTCGGTGATATCGCGCAGTATCCCTTGTGTAGCCATTCCTCCTTGATACGGGACGCGAGTCACCGATACTTCCAAGTCGATTTCTATTCCGTCTTTCCGCAAACCGCTGAATTCATATCGAGACGGCACTTTTTTGCCTTGCTTCTGTATTAGAGTTCGCTTTTCGATAAGCGATTTGCTGCGCGGAGCGACCAGATCCATGAAGGTGAATTCCGGCGCTTTGACTTCCTCAGGCGTCACGCCGAAATACTCTGAGAATTTCTGATTGATGACTTCGAAATTCTTCCCGACAAGCAGATAGATGGCGTCGTTTGAATTTTCGATCAACGAACGGTATTTGATTTCCGACTCCCGCAGTGCTTCCTCCGCTCGCTTGCGTTCGGAAATGTCCCGGAAGATCACTTGAGACGCGGGTTTGCCTGCGAAGTCAATCATGGATCCCAATACTTCAACATCGATGGTTTTCCCATCCAGTCGTGTAAATTTCTCCTCCAGAAGTTCTGCTGATTTCTCTTTGGTGTAGATTGATTCTACTCTTCTTTTCACGATGTCCAGAGAGTCCGCGTGGACATAATCAAGCACATTCTTGCCAATGAAATCGTCAGCAGTCTTTCCGCCAAGAATTTTGATGGCCTCAGGATTGAGAAAGACAAGTTTTCCTTCGCAATGTACTAAAATAGCTATCGGCGATTTTTCCACAAGATGGCGATACCGTTCTTCACTTTCCCGCAGCGCTTTCTCGGCTTGTTTACGTTCTGTAATATCCTGAATGGAGCCGGACATTCGGACGGGCTTCCCGTTCTTATCCCAAAGAGCCTCGCCTCGTCCCCGGAACCAGCGATATTCGCCGGATTTTGTCTTTAGTCGATACTCCATATCAACAGGAATGTGGTTTTCGAAATGAGCGTCCCATGCTTCAGATACCCTGTTTAAGTCGTCGGGATGCAGGAGCGCTTTGAGATTCGAAACGCTAGCTTCAATTTCGCCATCTTCATAGCCCAACAATTCCTGCCATCGTGATGACCACCACTGCTCGTCTTTATTGATATCCGGCCAATCCCATAAACCATCGTTTGAGCCTTTCACAGCCAGTTCGAAGCGTTCCTCACTTTCACGCAAGTCTCTTTCCACTTGTTTTCGTTCGGTGATTTCCTGTTGAAGTCGTGCGTTTGCTTCGGCAAGTTCTGACGTGCGCTCTCGTACCAATTCTTCGAGATGTAGTCGGTGCTGCGTGAGCTCCTCTTCAGCTCGTTTGCGGTCAGTTATATCCCGCACGACAGCCTGCAAGACGTCTTTTCCGCCCAGCTTCATCGCTGACAGCAGCACTTCCGCCGAAAATTCCTCGCCATTCAAGCGGCAATGCATCCATTCGAATTGATGGCTTCCTTTTTTGAAAGCGGTGGCAATTCGCTCGTTGGCGAGACTCATTGAGTCTTGTCCGTTAGGCTGCAGGGGGGGAGAGACTTGGCTGGGGTGTTTGTCTAAGAATTCTTCGCGAGAGGAACAGCCGAAGATACGAAGTGTCGCTTCATTACAATCGAAAAAGGCCTTTTCATCTAATAGCATTACCGCGTCGCTTGTGGATTCATAGAGCGTGCGGAATTTGCTTTCGCTTTCATGCAAGGCTTCTTCCGCCTGTTTGCGATCAGTGATGTCGGTGGAAATTCCGCATACGGCGTAAGGAGTTCCATCTTCATTACAGAGGGGAAATTTAATCGAAATGTAAATATGCAAACCGTCTTCGTGTGGAACGGTTTCTTCGAATTGTATGGGTTCATCCTGTTCTAATACCTTTAGATCATTGTCCCTTAATTCATCCGCGGCTTCCTTCGGGAACACATCATAGTCAGTCTTTCCGATGATGTCTTTTTTGGAAATATGAAACAATGTTTCATAGCACTCATTGATCAACAGATAACGTCCGTCAATGTCTTTCACATATACGACGGCGCTTGAATTATCCAGAATGGCGCCCAGCAT
>CAZADO010000084.1:0-7961 GCA_964483885.1 uncultured Alphaproteobacteria bacterium
ATAATTTCCGCGGCCTTTCCGGCTCCTTTTTTCTTTCGTCGATGGCGGCTGGTGGTCGGCTGGCGGATTTTGCGCATCATATTAAGTTCGCTCGCCGGAACAGCGGCGTTTTATGCGCTGACATACAAGGCAACAATTTCAGAGATAGGTGCGTTGGCTGTGTCGGTCGTGGTTATTGTGGCAGGTTTATGGTTGAGTGGAGAGATTTCAAAAGCGAAGCTGGATAGCTTGCTTTCAACGTTTAAAAAATCGACGCAGGAGCCCGAAATATAAGACTTTTTCCGTGTTCATGTAAGTTGTGTTTTACTCTCCCCCCTAATAACACTTCCCCTCTTCAAAACAGCCATCACATAGGAAGCAGTCCCATATCCAAGCTGTCGGAAGCCGCGTTGGAACCGGGAGAATCCGGTTGCAGGCGATAGTCCGATGTGAACTGCGGCACTCCCGTCATACAACCCTCTCCATCATCGTAGTCGGACTGGTTGACAATAGAATAGGTGACTGAAATCGCTCCTTCTCGAGGCCCGCCAAGCAAAAAATCGTAGTTCCAGACATTATGGTGTGAATTACCGGTTACGATGGAATTGGTCACATTCAAAATTCCAGTGCATCCCCAGTCGTATGAATCGCCGAAACGAACTCCGATTTCGTTTTCCAAACAGACGCAATGATTTACGAAAACTTGCGGCGAACCATAACCGGCTTCAATTCCCTGTTCGCACCTCAGCACAAGTGTGTTGAGCACCTCAACTTCTCCACTGGTCGAAGCGGCAATTCCCTCATTATCGAAATCTTCAATGATACATCCTGAAATTAAAAGGTCGGTCTCGTTTTGATCGATTCCATCATCTTTCCCCGTGATAAAAACGCAATTGCGAATCAGTGAAGCAGCTTCTCCTTCCGCCCACGGCCAATGAATATACAAAGCATCGTTGTCATCATCCACTTCGACGGCATCATCATTCGGGATGTCGAGAAAATAACAGTCCTCGAAATGCAGCCGCGTCTCTTCCAACTCACCGCCGGTATCGCATCGGGAAATGAGAGATGATATCATATCCACCTCACTGGCGCGGACACCCATTGCTTTGCCGGGATTGTCGATGATGTAAACATTGTCCAACATCAATTCGCAGTTTTCTCCCGCTAAAACAGGCTGACTGTTGGAATGTCCAAAGTCACGGATTTCATCCCCTCCTCCACCTGTGAAAAAGGCGTAGGTATAATCTCCCGACGAATTCTCATGAAAAATCTCTCCCCACGGGGAATTCGGTTCTCTTGGTGCAAATAAAATCGGTGCTTGGCGAATTCCCGTGCAGTGAATTTCTCCCTGTACAATGAGACGAACATGGTAATCGAGTTCGACTCGCGTACCGGCACCAATCATTAACACAGCTCCGGGAGGAACGACGGTTTCCGCCATCAGATGAATCACTGCTGTGGAATCCCAGATGAGATCCGTACCGGTTAACGCACCTGATAAATCGCGTGCTGCTGAAGTTTCCTCAACATGAACACTCCCACTGCCCAGCAAAACTCCGAGACCATCACGCAGTTCAATCGAAATTATTCCTGTATCGGAAACTTGAGTGGTAACACTGCCCTTGCCCCGCTTGAGTGATATCGTTTGTGGCGCTAAAATCGCATCGGGAGACGAGAGATGTAACGTTTCCCAAGGAGCGATATACGGATTTGTATTGGTTAGAGTTACGACAATCGGCAGGGATTCATTCAGGCTGATTCTATGGGGAAGAACGATATCGACCACGCGCGCTTCGTCGTGCCCCCCTGAATCTGAGCAAGGATTGTCAGACGAGCAACCGACAAAAATCAGACACGCAGTAATGAAAATCGTTTTGAAGGCGCAAAACAGTATAAGATTTCTCCGCATGACTATTCGGCAATCACGCAGATTTCATTTGCGGTAAAATCGAAATCCTCTTCGAGAGAATTCCCCTCGTCATCTATCATTTCAAGAATCGTCATTGTCATGGTTAATGTTCCGGGCATGGCGCTGTGAAATCGAAAAATCGCCAATGTTCCCGTGCCGGTGATTTCATCTTTGTCATCCGTTTGAATTTCTCCGACGGAAATTCCATAACCGCCAGTAACAGTATGCGCGATGGAAAGCGCCTCCGAACTCCATAAATCTCCTGCCCACGCGCTGTCACATGTCAGCAGGGAATCGGGATAATGAAGTTCAAGACTTAGCGCAAATAAATCTGAAATCCCCTCGCCTCGAATTTCCACCAACGTCGAGATGCCAGCTCGAATGGTGTCCGGCCCTGCCAAAGAGATATTGTTGGTTAAAACCGGCGGATTCGTTCCGGATTTCGAACAGCCGAAAATGCCTGCTAAAATCAACATATTGATAATCAACAGTTTGTAATATTTATTTTGGTTTCGCATCGCCTCTTTTTGCTTTTTTAAAATATTTCCGCTATCTCAGAAGCAGCAATTTCCCTCGGAAAGATTGATGCTCATATTTCAGAGCGAAGAAGTAGAGTCCCGATGCCACAGATTGCCCATGAAAATCCGTTCCGTTCCACACGAAAACGTTGCGACCGGCTCGGGCTTCTTCTCTGCTCAGTTCGAAAACTTCTCGACCAAGCAGATTGTAAACCTTCAATTGTATGCTTCCTGCCGTCGGAATTTCATAGCGAATCGCGACGCTCGAATTGAACGGATTCGGATACACACCACAAAGTCGAAATTCGTTGGGAATCTGCTTTTCCAAACCGAGGAGATCGCGTAGATATTCAGCTATTTGACGTGCTTGAGGACTATGTGATGCCTCCGCCGATTCATAAAGCATCTGAAGCTGCGAGCGATAGGGTGCAATATCCTGAGGCGGCGCGATCGGTTGTTGCCCGTTCGTAGCTTCGTGAGTTTCTCCAAAATGAAAACAAATCGGAAGTAAATCCGTCAATCCAACCTCGCCATTCCCATCCGCATCCGCGAGCGCGACTTCGGAGTTTTCAATATTTCTGGCCGTATCACCGCTCCAAACATGCCAGTTGCCGCTCCGTGCCGGTGTCACTTCGCCAAAGTTCACAGCCAGAGGAAGCACATCGGTTTCATCCACAATTCCATCATCATTCAAATCTCCCGGCCAAACCACCCACACGGATGGCGGTTCTATAAAAGCTTCATAGACGCCAATATCATAGTAAGGCAAGCTGCCGAACCCTGTATTCGGCATGTCAGGAATATCCTCGCGTTCGCGTCCTTCGAAATCCAGAAGCGGTGCGCCCTCCGAATTGCCTGCGTCCACAGCAGGAGACGTCAGTGCAATGTGAAAATCGCCGCCCGCCGCATTGACAAATTGCGGATCGTCTTTCAAATTCCCGATGCCCGGCCAGACATCATCCCCTTCGATAATGCACGCTCCCACTTGAAGCGACACACCGTCACTAAGCACAATCGTTTGATCATTTCCCCATAGAATCGAGTTCCATAGCTCGCCTGCGGCCTCTCCCGAATCGCACTCATAAACGCGAATCGCACGACCGTTTCCATAGAGAACATTATTGAACAATACCGGCTCGCTGCATTCTTTGATTTCAATCCCCGTCGGACAATCTGTGATAATGTTGTTCGCGACATAGGTATGCGAACTCGCATAAGCGATGGTTATGCCATTTTGAGCCATATTCGAAATGCAATTGCGCTCCACGCGGCAAATAACTTGACCATCGATGTCTATACCATCGTCCAAACCTCCAATCATGAGGTTGTCGATAATGAGGGATCCGTCACCTTGATCTGCGAAGTCAACAATATCCGGCCAATGTTCCGCGGCGTCAGGCCCTTGCGCGCAATCGATAAAAGTACACCCCACAACTTTGCTGACGCCACCGTCACAATTGATTGCCTCATGATCAATCCGCCGGAAGTTCGTACGCCGGATATCTGTTTGGCTGTTAATAATCCGCAGCGCCCAATAAGGCATGTCGCTGATCCGCGAATCGGCTATGGTAAGGACGGCGTCTCGCGCCTGAATACAGGAGTTGTCTGTGATGAAAATTCCACTGGAACCCTTTTCCAGAATAGCACATGAGGCATCAAGCACGGCACCGGGTCCATCCAAAAAAATCGATCCCCACGCAACATCACCTGCGCAGGCAGTCAGAATGACCGAGTCACCCGGCACACCCGCGAGCACAAGGCGACCCTGAACTTGAATGCAAGCGCCCGGCCCAAGATTAATCTGCACTCCCGGTGCGAGAGTCAACGTTGCTGCCGGATGAATCGTTAAATTCTCCGTAATGATATGAGGATTGCCCGTAAAGGTCCATGTGGTATCGGACATAATATTCGCAGGCGCAAAAAATCCCGGCAACTCTTCTTCAACATCAAACTCCCAGAAAATCGAAACCATTTGTGTTTCGTTCGTGCTGTTCTTCGCCATTGCTTTCCAGAAATAGTGTCCGGGATTTGGCGGCGGGAGCAGCAGATGTGAGGATTCCAAATTCGTAATGATGGCCGTCAACGTATCAAAAAGGCGATCCGTTCCGTAATAGACATCATAAGTAATCGGATTGGCCGCAGCGTCCTGTGCAGGCTGCCATTCCAGCAAGACACCACAGGATGAAACCGTACTGCCTCGCGGACCAAATGGAAGCGGCGCTTGAGCGCGCCTCTCTTCTATAAAAGAAACGCGACTGGCAACGTATGAAGGAATTAGCCCTGCATTATGAGTAAAATCATCAATATCATATTGTGCAAAGGTATCCTCCAAAACCGCGTCATACAAGAATGGAATGAGAGTATCTATAGCCGTTTGAAAAACGGAC
Source organism: uncultured Alphaproteobacteria bacterium (assembly GCA_964483885.1). Lineage (GTDB taxonomy): Bacteria > Electryoneota > RPQS01 > RPQS01 > DYHQ01 > JAUXGA01. Next base: position 4,797 of record CAZADO010000084.1, read on the forward strand.
TCGGTAAAGAGGATTTGGCTAAGAGCCTCGTACTGTTGGAAAATCAAATCTCGAATTGTCGAATCCGCCCAACATCGCCAGATGAGTGTGTTGGCTCCAAAGAGAGGATGCCCCGCGCGATCGTAGGCAAGGTGTGAACCATAAGTATAAAATGTTCTATCCATATCCCACGGCAGATAAAGCCATTGCCCGCCAGCAGAAATATCCTGAGCCAAATAGTAGTTATGATAGTAGGTGCTGCCATTGGCCAGCAGACTGTTGACGGTAATCACCCGCGCTAAAGTCGGCAAGTCCATGTACGATTCCAGCGTTTCGCGAAACGTTTCTTCAGGAGCGGTATTAATCGCATTAACGAATGCATAGAAATCATCAAAGTCCGTGGAGTCATTGGTCTCTCTTGTGAAATAGTTTTCCAGCACATCGCTAAGCCGAAGGCATGAGTTTTCTTCCTCAGCCTTATAGATGGACATAGTCATCGGCAGATCCGCGCGCGCAAGGAAATACTCGTCCACCTGTTCGACATCCAGATAGAGACCATAATACCGGTCATTGATGTAAACACGCGCGAACTGTGCAACCGAAGCCGGAAGCCCTGCCCGAGCATAGAAATCATAGGCGAGGAACTCCTGCACGAATGATGGATCCAGATATTCGGAGACAAGATTCATCTTGTCTCGATTTTCAAACGGGTGATCTCTGTCGAAATTCACCTTAAAAGATTTTTTGGGATAAAGGCGGCTGCTCTCGCCTCGAAGACGGATACGGGCGTCATCACGAACGATATGACCGAACCGGAAAATACAATCGATATAAATGTCTTCCAGAGGATTTTCCAGAATATACTGCAAGTCCTCCTCGTTGCACGTAATCTCATAGCGCCGCACATCATCCGCCCTGAGCTCCCCGGTAAAAAGCAACCCGGCAAGAAACATCAGGAAACTCATAAAAAACGCAGCAGCCGTTCGAAGTGGTCGCCGCGATCGATAGCATGATTGAAAGTTGCCATGCTCCTGATACATAATTCCCCTTTAAACCAGTTGAAATCCTATGAAAGCAGTCCTACATCTCCTACACAAAATAAGGCATTAGCGTTTCTGTGTCAAGTCGGCTGGCAGGATTCGGCAAATAGGCGGAATCTTTGGGAAAGATGGTGCTTGATTTCTATCGAGAAATTTCGTAATATAGTATTTCTTGGAAGAAAAGCGGGCGAAAGCCAAGCTTGTCAAAACTCCCGCCTGAAACGCTTTAGGCTATTCGGCCAAACTGGCGGGAACTCTGAAATTCCCTTCCCTATATGAAGGAGCGTCGGTATGTCAGCCAATACCTGTGAACATGTTTGGAAAATCATTGATGCCAAGGACGGATTTATTATAACGGAGAAGTGTTTTCACTGTAACGACCTTCGAGAATACTTCGCCCGTGAACTGACTCCCCCCAAGGAAGAATATCGGGAAGGACCCCATTATTACAACTTCATGGCCGGTGCTCAGACCATCCAGTTCAATTTGTTCTGCGAGAAATGCGGGACAGTGGTTTCGCTGCGCAACCTAATGGCCATTATGCAGTGCGAACACTGTATTGCAGACTGCCCGCTGAATCTTATCTCCCAAAGCGCTGCGGAACAAAAAATCTGGGCTTACGGAGCCCTCTGCTATGCCACACCCGACGGGAAAGAAGGCACCCTGAATATCGAACAGCTCAAAGCGCTGAACGAATTTTTCAACGCCCGTATTCGGTCTGCCGGCAAGAAAATTCTGATTCTGCCCGGCTTTTTCCGTGCGGATCCGGCGAAATGCGAAGCAATCATTCTGACGGACGTGGGAATGCTTCCCGAAGACGAAGATAATTAAGCGCGTCCGCCGTGATTCTTCGATAACCTCCAGAAATATCAGCACATACGATTAATACAAAAGGAGATTCGGCAATGACAATTGCAGAACTCATGAAAAAAGTAAGCATGACTCCCATGAACAAACTATTCGACAAGGACATCACCGGAGGCCTTGTTACGGATATGGTCAGCGATGTCATGAAAACCGGACAAGCCGGACATCTGTGGGTCACGGTTCAAACCAATAAAAAGGTCATCGCCGCCGCCAATCTTGTGGATATCGCCGCTGTTGTCATTACACAAGGGAAAAAGGTGGATGCAGACGTCCTGGAAGCCGCAGATAAGGTCGAAATCACCATCCTTTCCACTCCCATGGCTTCTTGGGATTTCGTCGGTCAAACGTATGCTCTGGGTCTTCATAGTGAGTCCTAAGCATTGCTAAAACACATGAAAAAATCCTTTCGAATAGGGGCAATATCTGCTTGTATGGGAATAATCCTTGAAAAAGATGGACTTTCACCTGACAACTGACAATTTCACTATTTTCCAATTAGGGTGTAATTTCAAACGTCATCTTGATAAGGAGGCCTATCATGACCGTTGCACAACTCGAAGCAAGCGCGAATCTGACACGTCTGAACAACCTCTATGATAAGGTAATTATTGCGAGCCTCGTCACCGACTTCGTGAGCGAGAAGCTGAAAGACGAACAGGCCGGCTCTATCTGGATTACTGACCGAACAGATGCGGCACTCATCACCGAAGCCAAGACCTTGAAAATCGCCGCTATCATCATCACGAAAGGGCAAACCGTAGGCAATCCCGTAATAAATGCGGCCAACGAAGCTCGAATCACCCTCTTTTCATCCCCTTTACCCGCTCCTGACCTTGTCGGAGAACTTTACGCTTTGGGAATTCGAATTGATCCTTATGGGCAACCTTCCGGTCAAATCCCCGGCTCAGGGGTTGGCGAAATTCCTCATAAGCCTTCCAAGGCCTGACAATAGAAGAAACGGGATTTCAGTGAGAAATTGGGATTTAAGGCGGTCAATCCAGTTGCATTTTGAGAGTTTTTTCACTAAGTTTCGAGACTCAAAATAGCTAGTTATTCAAATAATTTATTGATTGTTATTTTTAGAGTTATATTTATCTATCTCTTTGTCGCAAAGCGAATTGTTGTGCGGCACTATAAACATGACATGTGGGACATCAAAAAGTAAACAATCCGTTTTCAAGGTAACTTGAATGGCAGAAGATTTTATCGGCAAAGAAGAATGTCAACGTATTCTTGACAACCTTCAGCTCGTTTTAAAAGGACCGAATATCAAGCATTT
>CAZADO010000085.1:0-6829 GCA_964483885.1 uncultured Alphaproteobacteria bacterium
GACTGCATAAACACATTCAGAGAATCCTGACGAATCACAAAATGGTGTAAATCATAGAGAGGCGCAACCGTCTCGCTTCGGCCTAACACAGAAGGCAATCCGCTCGTACCGGATGTATCTCCAACAGAATCCTTCCCTGACACGGAGACCCAGAAGTCACCCGAACGATTCTGCAGTTCAGGGATACTAGTTAAATCGAATGTCCACCAATGTGGTTCGGCATCTCGGCCAATCGTTTCGAGCGTATCAATCTTTGTCACGAGTCGGTAGATTAGCGAGTCACTCGGATGAGTCGTCGTGCTGTCTTCCCAGAACTCGATCCAGGCCGTCGCACCCGTATCGGCGAGAGCCTCGTCGAATTGCCACATCACCCTCAACTGAAGCATGTCATAGATGTCCACATCCGGCGACGGAACGCCATCCGCTACGGGAGTATAGCGAATGTATCGCGGATTGGTGTATGCATTCTGAAAAACGCGGGTATGATACGCCAATTCATAAAGTCCCTCGGGCTGAACACTAACCGCGAGATTCTCGTTTGGATCGAGTGGCACATTAATCGGCGATTCGGTCGTGTCATTGCTCGGATCGTCATCCGTCAGATTGCTTCTCGCACCTAAAAGATGAGAGCCGCATGCATCCGGAGTCCAGTTTATGGTAATCGTGGAATCGTCTCCAGTTGCAAATGGACCTGCGAAATTCACGCTGCCTGAAATATCCGTCGAAGCATCAGGACGCAAAACCCAATAATCTGTATTCACGGGGTCTTGGCTGTTGATTCCCTCGTTGAATACGGTGTAGTTGAAAGATGTCGCCAAACCAACCGTCGTGGGGAACGGAACAATGAGATTCTTTGTAGCGAGATCATCATCATAGCGTCGCGAGGCAATGATTCGTACGTCATCAATGTGCAGACCCGTGCCAACGCCGCCATTATCGTCACCGTCAGTGGTGTTACGGAAAGCAATACGAACCGTTTGTCCCGCATACGCCGAAATGCCAATGGTATCTACTCCGACACCTCCAGACGTGAGACCTCCGATGCGCAGAACCCAACCGGTCAATGAGTTGCCACCCGGAGGATCTTCAAAGCTGTCGTAGCCATAATCATAAGTAACCTGCTCGTAAGCGCTACAAGCCGCGTCGGAGATCATGATTTGGTAGTAGTCTTCCAATGTGTTATCACCATCACCATCCTGGTCAGGCATATCGCACCACACCCAATACTGAATCGTGAGGCTCTCGTACCCTGTCGGAAGTGTGATGGGATAAGAATAAATCCCACGGGTGTTGTTATAGGCCGGCTGAGCATTCCAGCTATGGGTCGCGGAATGATAGGTCGTATCTTCGTACACCCATACATCTGCCGCAGCCGGACCTCTGTCAAACGTGAACTCATCCTGTTCACCATCATTCGCCAGTATAACCGTCATACCATCAGAGACACGGATACTGTCAACAATCAATCCATAGTAATCCGGATTGTCCGCGCCTGAGAAAGCCGGATCCGAGCAAAACGCCCAGCGCAGCATACAATTGTCGCTGCCTGCCAAAATGCTGACAGCGAGATTGTAGTTAATCTCAACGAAAGCGCCCGAATGTAGCGTATCTCCATAACCCGGAATACCGGTACCCATACCCCACTCTTCGCCAAAGGCGTAGGAACTCGTACCCGTATATCTCGGATTCACACTACCCAGAACACTCCACGTGGCTCCAGCATCGTTGGAACCCCAGACATTCCATGTATCCCACATATCATACCCGGCAGGCTCGCCTCCGGGTGTTTCGAGCCGCCAGCGTGCCTTGAACTTCAGCGTGGGCGCTGTCGTGCCGGTCAAATCAAAGGTGTCTGAAATCAAATACTGAAGCCAGTGATCATTATAAGCACCTCTGGTTCCCGGAACAGCCAAACAAGGATCCGCACACCACCATGATGTATCGGTGTCTAGTGTGTCATCTCGACGCCAAAACCATCCGGCATCCAGATCTTCACTTGTCCAAGCAGGCTGGCCGCCTTCAAAATCATCAAAGGTTACGGTACTATCCAGGTAATCCAAATGACGACCACCATCATTTAAATCGCCCTGCATCTGAACGGGAAAAATATCATAACTCCCGTCATTGTAAGCAGGTATCGGAGTCGTCTGAACCGGTGTCGCCGGTTCTTTAGCTGTCCTCGCCGGTCCAACCTGATGCGTCGGTAATGTTGCGGCAAAAGCGGCTCCCGCCGCGACAAACACGAGCACCATCAAAAACACAATGTCTCTCCTCATGAGCAATCTCCCAAGTTATTTATAAGGGTTCCTCTGGCTCTCAACCGAAAATGCTAAGCGAACGAATGACCAAACAAGGCCATCATTTGCCTAACCTCTTGTAAAATCTAATGATCCCAAACTTTGCATACAATTGCAGTGAAAGATGGGAATCAATCTTTGCGGCCATTTATCTTTTTGGAATCTAAGTCAGGTCGTGGTGTATATTTAGATAACAGGAAACCTGTGCGTTGCACAACGACCTCCGGTACTAAGAATAGCACCGAGAGGATACAATTCCTGCAGTACTAATCATAATAATAATACAACGCATTGTCAAGTGAGTTTTAAGTTTTTTAAAAAAATTTCCCTCTTCACCAATATACTGTTTAACCTTATGATAACATGCAATTTTAAATCGAAATCCGGCCTCATTCGGGTCTCTATTACTATAAACAACAGAGGTATCCCTATGAAAATCCACGCGCCTCCTATTTCAGTCCATAGAAAACAAAAATATCCTCAAAAGACCTTTATTACCTGATATTGGCACATTCCCTTTTCAGGTCAAAAAGGGAGCGTGATGAGCACCCTTCTTCCGGTGTTGTTTACGACTCCTTGTTACACAATATTCTTTGGAAATCTCGGGCATCCAGCCTTTGGACACCAATCCCGTATTGTGATTCTAAATTAGATATCTTATCTTTAGAGAGTCATCAGGAATTTTATGAGGCTTCCCATGATAAACTGGATATGGTTGGGATTGATTGTATCAGGAGTCATCGTAGCCGCGTTTACAGGCCGGATGGCGGAGGTTACCGATGCCGCTTTCGAAGCGGCGAAAACAGCCGTGACACTTTCCATCGGCCTAATCGGCATCATGGCTCTCTGGCTGGGCTTAATGAAAATCGCAGAAGAAGGCGGCGCGGTTCGTTTCATTGCGCGCTTGCTTCGTCCGGTGATGACACGACTTTTTCCTGACGTGCCCGCGGAACATCCGGCGATGGGCTCGATGATCGCCAATATCGCCGCAAATATGCTCGGACTCGGCAACAGCGCGACAGCTCTCGGCCTGAAAGCCATGCAGGACCTGCAAAATCTAAACAATGGCAGCGCCACCGCAAGCAACGCGATGGTGACCTTCTTAGTTATCAACACCACTTCTGTGACCGTTATTCCCGCGACCGTCATCGCATTGCGCGCTTCCGCAGGCTCAACAAATCCCACCTCTATCATCGGCACCACCATTATCGCAACGATATGCTCCACGGTGGTAGGCGTTATCAGTGCGAAACTACTTCAGCGCGCGAAAGGCTACCGGATGGAGGCGCAAAATGGCTGAGAATGTTTCGATGATTTTTCAGGAAGCGTCCGTCTGGGCGATTCCGATTATTTTTCTGGTCATTGTCGTTGTCGGAGCGATTCGGCGCGTGAAAGTCTATGAAGTCTTCGTGGAGGGAGCAAAAGAAGGCTTCAATGTCGGAGTGCGAATTATCCCATATCTGGTAGCGATTTTAGTCGCGATTGCGGTCTTTCGCGCATCGGGAGCGATGGACTGGTTTGTCGCAGCGCTTCGTCCGATTTTGTCTCCGTTAGGGGTGCCGCCGGAAGTATTACCGATGGCGGTCATCCGGCCTCTTTCCGGCAGCGGTGCACTGGGTGTGATGACGGAAGGGCTCAACACCTACGGGCCGGACAGTCTCATCGGCAACATGCTTTCAACGATGATGGGCTCAACCGAAACTACTTTCTACGTCTTGGCGGTCTATTTCGGTTCGGTTGCCGTGCGCCGCTCGCGCCATGCTGTCGCCGCATGTCTCATCGGCGACGTCGTCGGCATCACCGTCGCCATCACCATCTGCAACCTTGTCTTTTAAATGACTCGCCGTTGTGGGTGTCCACACCCGTAATGGCAAATAAGTAAAACATCAACAAGAAACCGCCGCGGCATGCGTCTCGCGTGCCCGGAATACGACGCCAAATAAAAATATCAACAATGCAAATTTCCAACATCCAAATAGACATCGGGTTGCTCTGGAATGAAGCTGACATCACCGGCGAATTTGCCGGCGCATTCGATATCGCAATAACAACACCATCCGGCAAATCCGAGCGTTTTACTATCGAGAATCGCAACTTTCACGCTCGCGCTTCCCAATCTATTAAAAAACGAACGTTCGGCATTCGTCTTGAAGAAAGCCTGTCTGAAGAACGCGCACAGGAAAGTATTGCGAAAGCGCTGAATGTTTCCAAGAATTTCAAAGGCGATGTTATCGAGGCGGGAGTTCGCTGGAGTGAAAACTTGGATGGACGCGTCTGGTGGCCGGTGCTTGCGGCAGGTTCTTTAAGCAACGCCGAAGAGCTTCTACATGACCTGCGTGAAAAGACAAATCTGGAACCGCTCGGCTTGTCCATTGTCCCAATGGAAGAGCGAAGCGATTCACCTTTTCATTTCACCATCGGTGAAATGAATTTTGAAGCAACACGTGTTGAATGTATTCCGCGCACAAAAAGTATTTTTCATCTTAACAACGTTCCCATCGGGCGTGGTTTTCACTGGGAGCGGAAAGAAAAATTAAGCTATCGCGGGCAACTTCATCTATTCGCGTCTCCCGAGCAAGGCTTGACAGCCGCGAATCGTTTGCCTTTGGAAACCTATTTACACAGCACGGTCTTTTCGGAAATGGGCGCTGACCTGCCCGATGCGTTCTTGGCTGCGCAGGCTATCGCCGCACGTTCGACAGTTTTGGCGACCGCAGGGCGGCATCACCGCGGCGATGGATTTCATCTATGCAATGATGACCATTGCCAATGCTATCAGGGCGTCAGCCGCGAACCGAAGGATATTCATCCCGCGATTGCTGAAACCGCAGGCCAAATCCTTACACATGACAACAAACCTGCCGATGCGCGTTACGCAAAAAGCTGCGGCGGCATGAGTGAAACCTATGACGCGGTCTGGGGAGGCGAAGGCCCGGCGTATTTGGTGTCGCGCCCTTGCGGCGAATTGACCATCGGAAATTTAAAAGACGAGAAAGCAGCACGCGACTTCCTTCACAACAAACTTGCCGCTTTCTGCAATGATGATGTTTATCCATACCCGGAACGCTGGAGCGAGGAAAAACATTTTCGCTGGCAGCGCGATTACAGCGCAAAGGAACTTGAGAACATCCTTCAAAATAAAACAGGCGTCGAAATCGGAACGCTTCGAGAACTTCAACCGCTTGTGCGCGGTGCATCCGGTCGCATTCTTATCTTGGAAATCATCGGCAGCAAGCGAACGCTAAAGCTCTACCGCGAACTCGACATTCGCCGGGCGTTGTCACCGTCTCACCTACCCTCTTCGTGTTTCATCATCGAACCGCAGGGCAAAGGGCCAGACAGATTCATGATTATCGGCGGCGGCTGGGGGCATGGCGTAGGTTTATGCCAGCTCGGCGCTGTCGCGATGGCAAACCAAGGCTGGAGTACCGAACGGATTTTAAAACACTATTATCCCAACACTAAAATCACAGAGATACATTGAAAATTTCTTTTACATTTCGATTGAAAGATTATTTCTCCCGCAGAAGGAGTCGTCTCAGACTTCATGCAGTAACCTACTGATAATCATCCATTAAATATAGGAGCTTGAATGCACTTTTAATGGCCTGAGACTTGCCGTTTACTAAAGCACCTTTGTAATTTCGATTATCAATTACATCATAAACTTAGGGAGAATAGAAATGAAACGTTTCAAGCTAATTCCCATCGCATTCGCACTTGCGCTGTTAATCCAGTCGGGATTCGCCGCTGATTGGACTGTTGACAAGGCGCATTCCCAAGTCGGTTTTGCCGTCAAACACCTCATGATTTCAACCGTGAGGGGCAGTTTCTCGGACTATCAGGTCGCCGTCAATTTTGATGAAACCGATCCCTCGAATCTCTCGTTTAGCGGCACGATTCAAGCGGCGAGCATCAATACCGAAAACGAAAAGCGCGATACTCACTTGAGAAGTGCAGACTTCTTCGATGTGGCGAATTATCCCACGCTGTCGTTTGCATCCAAAAAGACCGAGAAAATTTCCGACGGCATGTATAAGATGACCGGCGACTTAACCATCCATGGAATAACGAAAAACGTCGTCCTGAATGTTGAAGGATTGACGCCGGTAATTACGACTCCTATGGGAGACACCCGCACTGGAGTAACCGTCACCACGACCATCAATCGCAAGGATTTCGGTCTGAACTGGAACAAAGCCCTTGAAACCGGGGGAGTCTTGGTCGCTGATGAAGTAAAAATTACGATTGAAGCAGAACTCGTCAAAGAAAATTAATACACCCTCCACGAAAATGACCAAAGCCCCAGCGCGCAACAAGAGCGCTGGGGCTTTGTTTTTTTATGTCCGTAATTTTTTTCTAAAATCCGGCTGTTGCGCGAGTCAGTTTCGCTTGCGCCACGAGCAGATCCGCATGAGTGGTAACTCGCTGCATTTGAGCTTGCATGAGGTCGTTTTGCGCATCGAGAACATCCGCGTTGGTTGCTGTCCCCGCTTGAAAGTTCTCCCGCGCAACACGGTAGCTTTCTTCAG
>CAZADO010000086.1:0-2575 GCA_964483885.1 uncultured Alphaproteobacteria bacterium
ACGATACTGCTTGCGTTACTGTTGCTAAGTGGTTGTGCAGCAAGGCGGGGGCAGACAGCGGTGCCGCAGGGTGTGGATACGACGACGGCGGTGGAATCCGGAACGCTTGGAGATGCGTTGTATGGGACGCCGGAAGCGGAAGCCCGCGCCGAGCGCGAGATGGAACGCGGGCGACAAGATTTCGAGATGGGCGAGGAACTGCGTCGCGCCGCGGATTCACTCGCGCATATCGAGACGGTTGATGTTTCGAAAACGGAGCCTCGCGGTTTAATCGGTAAAGTGCGCACAATGTTCGGCGATACGACGGTGATGTCACCTTCGTCGGAAGAGAAAACTCGTTCGCAAACCGCGTTTCGCAGCGCCGCCAAACATTTTCGGCGAGCGATGGAATTCGTGCCGCAGTCACCGGATCCTCCGCTGTGGCTTGCTGCAACACTTGACCGCCTGCAGGAATGGGAAGAAGCTTCCCAAGTCTATCGCAAGGTCGTTGAGACTTGGAAGGGTGACCACCGCTTATGGTTTAATTACGCCTACGCGTGCCTTCAGGCGAAAGATTACGAGGGAGCGATTACGGGATTCAATAAAGCGATTGATGTCTATAAATTGACCGAAGGCGAAGAAGTGTCTTTGCCGAACACGTATCGAATTTTTTTGGCGGATGCTTACACCCGCACCTATCAGGACGGCCTTGCTCTCGCAACGTTCCAAGCGGCGCTGCCGTTCGCGTCGGCTTCAGACAGCGCTCAGATTTTGCAAACGGTCAAATGGATAAACTGGGACAATGGCGGCATTCGCACAGCGGAGTACCGCGATGAGGCGTTTCGCGCCGAGCGGGAAAAACGCTATCAGGATGCGCGGCGGGAATATGTCGGCGGGATTCAGGTTGCTCGCACAAAAAAAGCGCGTGCGGAGCTTATTTGGCGATTGGCGCTTATGGAATATACCGAATTCGATCCGGTTATAGGATTGGATCGGTTGAAGAAATTGTTGGATGAGCAACCGGATACGGAAAAAGACTACTGGGAAAGCTACGGCAAAATGTTGTACGGCTACGCGCAGAAGCTTGAAGGACAAAAGGATTTGCGCGCGGCGCTATCGTACTATTTGCAGGGGACGAAATTCGCATGGAGCGGACAAGGCGCGAGTTACATCGAACTTGCCCGGCTTGCCGCGAATGATCCAGCCCGCGCGGTGACGTTCGCAACGCAAGCGCTGAATTTCCCGCTGACGAAAGAGCAGCTTCGAACCGCCTATACGATTTTGGAAGATGCCTATCGCCAGCAGTCCAATTGGGAGATGATGCGGAAATACCGCGACGCTCTGGGGACGATAGACGAAACGGATGCTACGAGTCGATGATACGATGATGGATGGTGTGAGACACGTGAAACTGCGGGAGGTTTTCTTTTGAAACGACTACTTTGGGCGCTGTTTTTGGGCTGCATTGCGATGCCGAGCTTTGTAATGGCAAGCGATGTCGAATTCCAGAATGTGACGGTAAAACGAATCGCAAACCGCGGTCAGATAGAACAATTTCGCAGCGAGCTTCTCCTCGGTGACGAAGCGATTGACCGGCTGATGCTCGTTGACATTATGAACGACGGTTTCGATGAGTCGGATGTCGTGCTGATTTATCCGTCCGGACGGGTGCTGCGCCTTCGTCCGATTTCACCGGCGCTTGACTCGCTGCTGCGGAGTTTTACCGTGCCGGTGAACGTTTCTGTGTATGAAACCAATCGCCGGGCGGCGCATTTCGATACGATGGCTTCCCAGACTATCGGCTCGCGAGCGCTGGGCTACGGACTTTTGGCAGGACTTTCCCGTGCAATCGATAAAGGCTATTATGGCACCGATGTCGAAGGAATGTTCAAGTTTTCTTTATCGAGCGCTTCACTGACAGCGTGGAATTTTGATTCGGTGAGAATCTATTTCCCACCGCCGGAACCGACGCCGATTGATACGGTCATGATTACGAATACCATCTATCGCGTGGACACCGTTGTTGTTCATGATACGCTTTATATTCCGTCCGAGCTTTTGGAGCCGCCGCGCTCGATGTATTATCGCACAGCGCTGGGGCTTATCGGCGGGCGCTATGACAATACACAGCGCAAAGCGGGGCGGCAACGGATTTTGCTCGGCGCGGGAAACGAATGGGATTTTTCAGTGTGGTCGCCGTGGGTCAGCGGTCGGCAGGATGTGCGTTCGCGCGTGGGATTGCGATTCATGGTCGAAATGGCACCGTGGAAAGTGGATAGTCTGTCGCCGGGATTTTTAGGAACATCGTTCGAGGCGCTGTGGATTCCCGCGTGGGATAGGAATCTTTTTCTATTCGGAGGATTCCGAGCGTTTTATCGGGATGATCCTTTCTGGGATATTAATCGCAGCGCACGCGATGAAGACGATTTCGACGAACCTGCGGTGCAGGATATGTCGCGCTACGAAATCACCGCGCGTTTCGGTGTGGATAAGATGGCGGCTTATGGAGCGTTGAAGAAATTTGGCGCGTGGATGAAACTGTCCGCGTGGGTTGGCGGTTCGGAACAGCTTCTGGAACGCAATGATTTTGAATATG
>CAZADO010000087.1:0-8657 GCA_964483885.1 uncultured Alphaproteobacteria bacterium
CAAGCATTGTCAACAGCACATAAATCGGGAGGGTGTTGTCTCGGAACTGTCTTCTGGTGAAGCGTCCCAGACCCGTTACAAACAATAAATAATTTACAACACCGGCGATTCCGACAATCGTGAATAAACCCAAACCGGTGAGTCGCATCGCTATTCCCCAGAAAACGGTAAACGGCGTAAAACGCGGCGAGGTATTTCCGGGGAGTTCGAGCAAGGGATTCGATGGTGAAGAAACATTATCGGAGACGGCGCGAATTGCTGCGGATGTTTCCCAGATGTCTCCGGTTACTGTCCAGATTTTACCGAAAGAAAAGATGAACGCTACTGGCAGCAGGATAAGGCACAAAATCAAGTAGGTTTTATAATGTCTCATCACTCTGAGTCAATGTTTTTTATGGAGTCTCTATTCGATCCGCTCGAACAAAGAGTTTATTGTTTGCAATCCCTGATTTTTGCAATAGAAATTTCCCCATAACACTGACAGTCTGCAATCCGTATTTCAGACTGCGTTGGAAATTGATCGAGGAAGCTTCGGCAAAATAGCGCGTTGGAATCGGAATATCTCCGATGCGAAATCCATGATAGACGGCTTGCGCAAGAAACTCCGAGTCAAATACGAAATCATCGGAATTCGCCGAGTAATTTATCGTTTCCAAGACGTCGCGGGTATAAGCGCGAAAACCCGAATGAAAATCGCCGAGGTTTTGGCCGAGGGCGATATTCTCAAAGATGGTCAGCATACGATTGCTGAGATATTTGTAGGTCGGCATGCCGCCTTCAAGCGCTTCGCGGCGAGTTCGGATGCGTGATCCTAAAATAACATCGCAAATTCTTGTCGCTAAGAGTCCGATGGCAAACGGAATCACGCGCCCGTCATATTGGTAATCGGGATGAATCATGACGACGGCATCGGCGTTCCGCTTTCGAGCGGCATCATAGCACGTTTTCTGATTCGCGCCATAGCCCATGTTTTTGGAATGCCGCAAGACGGTGAGGCCGAGACGTTCAGCGATTTCTACGGTGCGATCCGTACTCCCGTCATCGGTCAAGATGAATTCATCGATGCAGCCGTCGGGAATCGAGCGCAGTGTTTCCGTCAGCGTCCGCTCAGCATTAAAGGCGGGCATGACACAGATGACTTTTTCTAATTTGCGTTCCGTACGTTCGGAGAGTTCAGTAAGAGAAAACGGCATGCTTTGAATCTATGAAAACACTTGAGGAAATTTCGCTATTGTCGTGCCGCGGGGCCGCCGTGAATTCCCAAATCCGAAGGTGTGCCGTCCGGATCGGTTAGCTGGGAATCACCTGCATCGATGCAGGGTGACGATGGGGCCAGATGGAAATTAAGAGAATCCACAAATTGCGGGTTCGCGGACAGGTTTTTGTTCATCTGCATGACTGGAATCGGCCCTTTGAAATCATCCAAGAAATTCGCCCATACATCATTATAATCAATCGTCCAATATATCGTTTTCCCGACGCTCCAGAGTCCGACGCACGGGCAAACCCATTCTTTCCGGTGGCCGTTATTCGTGATGATGTTGTTGACGATTCGACCGCGGCATTCCGCCGACCAAATCGCCATACCGCAATTTCCGTTGCGCGTGACGACGTTATTCTCGGCGATAAGATGGCTTTGCCCCGTAGCGATAATCCCCCAACCGAGATTGTCGAAAACGGCGTTGTTGCGAGCGACGACGGTGGAGGTGCCGAAACTTCCGATGCCTTTCCAATAATTGGAGACGCGGTTGCGCAGGCACGTCGCTGATGCGTCCCACGTCACGCCGATGCCGGCTCCTCGGCCGGAATCGATGACGCAATCTTCGATAACAGCCGAGGCTCCTCGATAGAGCGCGATGCCGTCCCACGAGTTGTTTATCATTCGGCATTCCTGAATCAGCAGTTCAGAATTTTCGCGCCCCATCACGCCTCCGATGCCCACAATAACGGAATCGTTGTAATCGGTGTTGTCGCGGATTTGGCAGCAACGAATCGTCACGGTTGAAAATTTCGCGACGATGCCCGCGTCAGTGGCATTCCCGTCCATGTCTCGCATGCCGCCGGTAATCATGATATCTTCGATAATCGAGCCGCGGGAGTTCAGGAAGAGGACGCCGTAACCGGCATCTGTAAACAAAATAGTTGAATCCGAACCGGCTCCTTGAATATGCAGCGCTTTGTCCTCGATGAGAAATCCGCGTGTGGCTTGGACGTCTGTTTTGTGTTCCGCGCAGTTGCCGCATAATGCTTCATAAAACAAAGCGGGTGTGGAAAAATATTCTCCCGGAGCCAATTTGAGCACATCGCTATCGTTTGCTTGTTCAATCGCCTGCTGCAAATCCCCGAAAGGGTTTTCGGATGTACCGTTACCCGGCAGCGAATCTGACCGCTGCGCAACGTATTTTGTCGAAGGCACTGCCATTTGTGTCGAAAGCAAGAGCGTGAGCAGGAGAACAATTAGTTGTATCGTTATTTTAGATAAACGCGTTTGTTTTCGATTTATTGCAATGGCTGCTTCGTTCATGAAAACTCCGGAGCTATGTTTGAAATTCTTTTCCACAATGAGGGCAAAATTTTAAGGATTTCTTTTTGGTTTGAATTTCCTCGATAAAAGCGGCGCCCAAGATGCCGGTCGGCAGAGCGAACATGCCGATGCCAAGCAAAGCGATAAATGCCGCTAAGACTTTGCCGATGGCTGTGATAGGATAAACATCACCGTAACCGACGGTGGTCAGTGTGATGATGCTCCACCACATAGCTTGAGGGATGCTGGAGAAAACGTCAGGCTGTGCGTCGTGTTCGGCAAAGTACATTAAGGATGAAGCGAGAATGATGAGGAGAAGGAGAAGAAATATTATCATAAATAGTTCTTCTTTTTTCGTCGCAAAAATACGACCAAAGGTCTGAAGTGCTTGAGAATATCTGCCGAGCTTCGCCACTCGAAACAATCGGAAAAGCCGCAAGGCTCGGATAAAACGCAAATCCAGACCAAGGAACGGAAGATAGAACGGAAGGACAGCGAGCAGGTCAAAGATGATTAGCGGCTTTTTCGCAAAGCGAAGACGTCCGGCAACCGGAGCCGCGTAGGAAGGATTCACGGTGCATGACCATAATCTCAGAACATATTCTATCGAAAAAACGCAAACTGAAAAAATTTCGAATCCTTGAAAAAGCCGCGGCGCTTTGGTATAAATGGATTGAACGGTTTCCAAGATAATCGAGATGACGTTGAGAGCAATAAGTGTTACGATGAAAATATCGAAGATTTTGCTTGCTCGATCCCCCGGCTTGGCGACGTCGAGAATTTCGTAAACACGCTTTTTAAACGGCATATTACAGCTCTACTGTGATTGCAAGCATTCCGGGCAGATCAGGGGATCTGTCTCGGCGAGGGGGAAAAGTAAAAAGGCGCAGCTTTTAGGATAAGCCGCGCCGTGATTTGAGCGATGGGATAGAAAAAAGGTTTCATAAAGTCCGCCGGAAATTACGGCTCCAGCGTCTTCTCCTTGGCGACCTCAACGTTAATCGTCGCAGTCACATCGGTATGAAGCTTGATGGGAACCTGAAATTCGCCGAGAGCCCGGATGGGTTCTTCAAGCTGGATTTTACGGCGGTCCACATCAATACCCTTTTCCCGAAGAAGCTCGGCGATATCCTGACTGGTGACCGAACCGAACATACGATCTTCTTCACCGACCATGACCGTCGCGGTCACGGTCATGCCGTCGAGTTTGGCGGCGACATCACCGGCGATGCGCTGTTCTTTCAGCGCGCGCTGAGCTAAAATCCGCCGTTCTTCGGTGAGTCTTGCCAGATTGGATTTTGTGGCGGCATAGGCCAAGCCACGGGGGATTAGAAAATTGCGGGCATACCCGCCCTTCACGTGGACAACATCCCCCATTTTTCCCAAATTTTCCATTTCGCTGCGAAGTATAATTTGCATGAGATGACTCTTTTCGATTCCTACGGTTGCACGGGCTTATATTTTCAGATCTCGGTAGCCGAAATCGTTGCTGAACGGCTTAGATGTTTGATTATTATTTTCTGCAGATACCGGAGCAGGTTCGTGCTCCTTTTCATTTTGCTGGGGTTCTTCGTCGGAGTACTCTGACGAATGATTCGTATCCGTTTCGTAATGTTCATCATGGTTAGCGCCTGCGGAAACCTCGCGCTTGTTCAAGAATTGGATACGGCGAGCTTTAATTTCGACGACGTTTCGGTTGAAACCGTCTTCGGTCTTCCAACTTCGCGATTGAAGTTCTCCTTCCACGAGAACCGCACTGCCCTTTTTCAGATTCTCATAGCAGCTTTCCGCGAGCTTGTACCATGCAACAACACCAATAAAGCAGACATCTTCCTTAATTTGCCCGGAACTATCCTTGAATTTCCGGTTCGACGCGATGGTAAAATTTGCAACGGGCGTTCCCGTCGTGGTCGAACGGAACGTCGGATCTTTGATCAAATTGCCGACGATAATGACATTGTTGATATCGGGCATTCTTAAATCAGCCATCTTACCTTCCTCCTGCACAGACATGAACTCTCCACCGGAACACGCTTCCGGTTAACGGGCTGACGCCCTAACAAACGGGCATCACGAGCAGACTACGACACCTCTTCAGCCGATTCGCTGGTGGCGTCATCCCCTGCGGCCTCCTCCGGTTCCGAAGGCACTTCGGCCTGCTCGCTAACATTAGGTTTGTCTTCTGTCAAGACCTCCTTTTTGTCGACGTCATCGGTTTCTATTTCTTTAGGCTGTTCCGATTTTATTATCTCCGGTTCGGCATTAAGCTGCGCTGATGGATCAGCCGGCGGAACAAGGCGTGGTTCCAACACGACAATCAGGTGCCGTAAAATATTTTGATTCAGCCTGACGTAGCGGTCCAGAGGTTTTACGACCGTGGGTTCGCCATCAAAGACGACGGCGGCGTAATAGCCGTATTGCTTGCGTTGAATTTCATACGCGAGCCGCTTCTTTCCCCATCGGTCCCATCGGCGGATTTCTCCTTGGAGTCCAAGAATCTGTTCTTGGAATTTTTCGAGCTGCTCGGTGGTTTTGTCTGCATCCAGACCCGGATCCAGGACGAGAACACATTCGTAAGTTCTTGCTTTCATCGTGACTCCCTGCGGTCATTTGTGCCCGGCGTTTTTTCGCCGGGAGGGTGGTTATCGTTCGAAACGGATTGAGCCGTTTCTACATTATATTGATTCATCGCTTGCGGGGCACCCTGCGCGAAACAGCACAAGACGGCATCCGCAGCGCGTTCGACAAGCGCGGTAACGCTGTCGCGCAAATCCAAAGGAAATTTTCGAAGAACAAAATCCGTCAGGTCCGCATTAGGTTCTCCACCGCCGACACCAACACGCAGCCGGACGAAATCGCCCGAACCTAAAACATCCACAATGGATTGGAGTCCCTTATGCCCGCCTGCTGACCCTGAAAGGCGCATCCGAAGTCTGCCAAAGGGTAGATTGACATCATCGCAGACGACGAGGAGCTCCGTTCGCTTGATGCGGTAGCGCGCCAGTGCGGATTGAACCGGTCCTCCGGAGCGGTTCATATAGGCAAAGGGTTTGAGAAGGATCAATGGAGGTTCCGCATCGAGTGCTTTCGCGACTCGTGATTTTCCTCGCGCTCTTTTCCAAAGTGTCCCGGTTCGCCTGGCCAGTTCCTCCACAACGGCAAATCCGATATTGTGTGGCGTATTTTGATAGGCGCCGCCGGGATTGCCGAGACCGACCACCAGAGGCATGATTTACTTTTCTTTGGTCTCCTGCTTGTCCTCGTCTTCACCGCGGCGTTCTTTAATCACCTCAGGTTCTTCCGCTCCCTCTGCGGCTTCTTCAACCTCAGCAGCTTCTTTCTCCAGTCGAGGCGGAATCACATGCGCGACGAGGGTATGAGGGTCCTCAAGCAGGGTGATATTTTCATAAGAAAGATCTTCGATATGAATCGAGTCTCCGATTTGCAGATGCGTGATATCGACATCCAGATGGGAGGGCAAATCCCGCGGCAGGCATTCGATTTGCGCCTCGCGAACGGCGTGTTCGAGAATGCCGCCTTGTTTGATTCCTTCCGGTGTGCCGATGAGATGAAACGCAACATTCATGCGAAGTTTTTGTCCGGTCTCTACGGCGAAGAAATCAACATGAAGAATCCGTTCACTGACCGGATCCCGCTGAATTTCTCGAATAATACACGGAAGTTCTTCACCATCGACGACCAAGTGAAGCATCGCGATCTCTTCCGATAATTTTCGCGACAGGTCGTGTGCATCGACAGCGATATGCCGCACCTCTCGACGTCCTGTGTAATAAACGGCGGGAATTGTACTTCCTTTTCGCAAATTTTTAAGTGCTTTTTTCCCTGTCGGTCGTACGTTAGCTTCTAAAACTACTTTTTCCATCGTTCCTTCCGGCTATTCTCTTCTTAATCTCTCCGTTGTGCGTGGCTTAACGCTGCCATCTTTTTAATGTGGGTATTGTTTCCTCGGCTAAGGCTCTGGCTTGAGCTTCGGGCATCTTTAGTTGTGTGACTGCAATGCGAACCACGTTGTCAATCTTTTGTTCCAGCGTCGTGCCTTCGTCAGTAAAAGTTCCGTTTTGAAAACAGAAGGTGCAGTAATCGTCGCACTTGCTTCCATCAGCGTTCGTTCCAAAATCTTCGGATTTACCCATCGGCATGGCGCAACTCTGGCAAAGATGTCCTGTAAGTTCCATTATAACCTCAGCTAAAACGGAATTCATTATTTTTCTCCCGAGCGAACGGGAGGAATATATTTGATAACGCTGCAATCATTGCCCGTATCAGGCTTTCAATTGCTGTATAAAGAGCTTGCTGAGCGATCGGTTATTATGAATGGATAAAATCGCCTGTGCGAAGATTTTTGCCGTTGAGACCAGTTGAATTTTATGAAACAGATGCTGTTGAGGTGTCGGAAGCGTATCGCAAACTCCAATCGATTTTACAGGAGAAGCTTCGATGCGCTTAACCGCCTGTCCGGAAAAAACCGGATGGGTAATCACCGCCATGATTTCGTGTGCGCCCTTTTTCAGAAGGAGCTTGACGGTCGCAACAAAAGTTCCCCCTGTGTCGATCATGTCATCGACGATGAGCGCCCGTCGTCCTTTGACTTCGCCGATTAGGTTCATCGCGTGCACCTGATTGGGTCGCTGACGTTCTTTATCCACGACAACGAAATCCGTGCTGAGCTGAGTGGCATAGAAGCGCGCCAGTTTTGTCGAACCGACATCTGGTGCAACAATAACCAAGTCGCGGATGGGGTGTTTGTGGAACCAGTCGATGAAGAGCTTCGACGCGTAGATATGATCGAACGGGATTTTAAAAAAGCCTTGAATCTGCGGAGCATGCAGATCCATTGTCACTACGCGGTCTGCTCCCGCGGCTTCTATAAGATCGGCGATGAGTCGCGCGGTAATCGCAACGCGAGGTTGGTCTTTGCGATCCTGCCTCGCATACGCGAAATAAGGAATCACGGCTGTAATTCGCCGGGCTGAAGCGCGTTTGGCTGCATCAATGAGAATGAGCAATTCTAACAGATTATCGGCGGGCGGAAGTGTGGGTTGAATCAGAAAGATATCCCACCCTCGGATATTTTCATTGTATTTAGCCCCGATTTCCCCGTCCGAGAAGCGCCGCACATCGACGGACCCCAGCGACACACCGACGGACTTAGCAATTTGTCTTGCCAGTGCAGGATGGGCAGTGCCCGTAAAAATCTTTAGGTGATTTTGTGCCACGTTGGCTTGAATTTTACCTTGGAACCGCTTTGGAAAAGCGTTTTCGGTTAATTTATCACCTGCCCCCTCTTTAACAAGCTGGGGCGGGAGGAATCGAACCTCCGCATGCGGGGACCAAAACCCCGTGCCTTACCGCTTGGCTACGCCCCAGAATAATCCACTGAATCCTCTCCATGCCCGGGCGCATTCGGAACTTCAGCAGCTTCCTCCGCTAATCGGCGATACTCACTGAGAATCTTGTTTTCAAGAATCTGGCGAAAGTCATTCGAAATCGGATGGGCAATATCCTTGTACGTTCCATTTTCCAGTTGCCGGCTCGGCATACAGACGAAAAGCCCGTTTTTACCCGAAATGACTTTCAATCCCCTGACGACAAAAACGTCGTTAAAAGTAATGTTTACAAACGCTTTTAGTTTTTCTTCATCACGCAGACTGATGTTAATCTCGGTGATGTCAATTCCCTGTTCTGTGCCCATAGGTTCCTCCGCAGGCGTGGCTTCAAAGATAAGTCGTGCTCTCACGATTGCATAGCGGTGGGACGCTGCCTCGCAATCGGGGAGCAAATGAAAGTCCGGTATCGGCCATAAAAATGCTGCGCGGCCAGCTCGGCTCGGGACCGGTCTTGATAAATTCCAAAAAGGGCGCTGCCGCTACCTGAAAGCGCAGCCAACTCAGCTTGGGAGGCCTGCAACTCTCTTTTAATGCTTTTCAGTTCAGGAAATCGCCGAAAAACACCGGGTTCGAGATCATTTGTAGCCCGGTTGGCAAGAGCCCTCAGTAGATTACTTGAGTTTATACAATCTTTTAAAATACTATTTTTTTCTCTATTTGTCAAGAGGATTTGTACGTTTTCATACGCCCACGCTGTCTGAACCGGAAAGGCCGGTACTATCAGC
>CAZADO010000088.1:0-5275 GCA_964483885.1 uncultured Alphaproteobacteria bacterium
AATAATCATATCGGAGTTCCGTTAACACTTCTTTCTCTTCGAGAACATCATGACATCGCCGTTGTCGAAATGGGCGCCAATCATATCGGGGAAATCAAATTGCTGTGCGACATCGCTCAGCCGACAGACGGGCTCATTACATCCATCGGACGTGCTCATCTCGAAGGATTCGTCAGTATCGAACAGGTTGCTCGCGCCAAAGGTGAGCTCTTTGATTTCTTGCGCCAAGAGGGTCGCGCTTTTATTTCTTTCGATGATTCACACTGCATTCGACTTTCGGAAGGGATTAAAAAGCGCGTAGGATTCGGATTCCAACTCCGCCCTTCTGATTGGACAGATGAGTATTACGAAGGGCAGGAACTCCATCTTGCGGAAAACGCACAAGCCGCGTTTCGTTTCGGCGAAACGTACGTTCAGCTTCGCGTTCCCGGTCGGCTCTGGGCACGCTCGGCTCTGGCGGCGTTGACAATCGCTGTGACGTTCGGCATCTCTCCTGCTCGCGCAGCAGAGGCTGTCTCATCGTGGCAAGGTATTGCCGGACGCACTCAAATCAGGAGACTTCAAAACATGACACTTATCGATGACACTTACAATGCCAATCCCGACAGCATGCGCGCCGCGCTGGAGCTTCTTTGTGATTTATCCAGCGGTCGCCGTATTGCTGTCTTAGGTGATATGGGAGAATTAGGGTCCCATGCGGAAGAGGAACATCGCCGGCTCGGACGGGAGATTGCGAAAATGAAAATCAATAAACTCTACTGTCTGGGACCCTACTCGAATTGGATGGCGGAAGAAGCCGACAACGCCGGCGCGGACACGTGGCATACGGAAAAACCCGAAGCGCTCATCGACCGTTTGCGGCAAGACTTAATTCAAGGCGATACGGTATTGTTTAAAGCCTCGCGCTCTATGGCGCTCGATGAAATCATGAACGCTGTTGTCGCTTAGAGGAAAGCATGCTCTATCATCTGCTGTTTCCACTTCGAGAATATTTTTCAGCACTCAATCTCTTCCGCTATATCACATTTCGAGCGGCGGGAGCGGCTGTAACGGCTCTATTGATTTCGTTCATCGTCGGACCATTACTTATCCGAGCACTGAAGCGTCATCAAATCGGTGAAGAAATTCGCGCTGATGGGCCGAAGACTCATTTATCGAAAAGCGGAACTCCGACGATGGGGGGAATCATTATTCTCATCGCCGGTACGATACCCACCCTGCTCTTTGTTAATCTTACGAATTTTTATGTGTTGTTGGCGCTGTTGGCTTTTCTCTGGATGGGCTTGATAGGTCTCTTGGACGATTACCTGAAAGTTGTGCGCAAAAAGAAGAAGGGGCTTGTTGCGCGCTATAAACTATTAGGCCAAATCTCACTGAGTCTCGTTATTGGCATTTTTATTCTGACATTTCCGGAACTCTTCGGGGATAATTTCACGACATACGTCACAGCAACCACGACGCCTTTCGTAAAAGATGTCATGTTCAATTTCGGAATCTTCTACCTGCTTATCGTCATATTGGTCGTAACCGGAACATCCAACGGTGTGAACTTGTCGGATGGTCTGGACGGATTAGCGATTGGAGTCTGCGGTATCGCTCTGGCGGCTTTCGCGGTTATTAGCTATATCACCGGCCACGTAAAATTCAGCGACTATCTGAATATCGTCTATCTCGAAGGCGCGGGAGAACTTACCATCTTCTGCGCAGCGCTTTTCGGAGCGGCGCTTGGTTTCTTGTGGTACAACGCATATCCGGCGCAAATTTTCATGGGGGACACCGGCGCTTTAGCCTTAGGTGGAGCTCTCGGCACCATGGCGATTCTTGTCAAGAAAGAATTCTTCCTGATTATTATCGGCGGTATTTTCGTTGCCGAAGCGCTTTCCGTTATTTTGCAGAGATACTACTTTAAATATACACGAATGAAATATGGCACGGGCAAGCGTGTTTTTCGCATGGCTCCTTTGCATCACCATTTTGAAGAAATCGGTTGGCCGGAATCGAAAGTGGTCGTGCGGTTTTGGATTGTGCAAATCCTGCTTGTCCTGGTTAGTCTTACCATGTTTAAGGTTCGTTGACCATGCTCTCCTTTTCCGGTCAACGTGTCGTTATTCTCGGAATGGCCCGTAGCGGCGTCGGAGCGGCTAAACTTGTTCATCGGCTCGGCGGAACCGTCCTCGTCAGTGACACAAAACCAAAGGAACAACTCATGCAGCCTATCTCGATTTTGAGCAACTACAACATTGACACTGAAACGAGTGGACACACACGTGCAGGCCAAGAGGATTGGGATCTTGCGGTCGTCAGTCCCGGTGTCCCTGCACATCACCCGCTCCTGCATTCTTTCGCACAGCGGGCCATTCCCGTTTGGAGTGAACTCGAACTCGCAGCGCGCGCGCTGCAATGCCCGTGGGTCGGCATCACCGGCTCCAATGGAAAAACGACAACAGTTCTGATGACGAACGCTATTTTCCGGGAAAGTGGACGCCGAACGGAAGTCGCAGGGAACATCGGAACCGCCTTCTCCGAACTCGCGCTGGATTTGCCTGAAGAAGCGATTGTCGTCGTGGAAGTTTCGAGTTTTCAACTTGAATTTTCACCAACCGTGAAACCATCGGCAGCAGCGTTTTTGAATCTCACTCCGGATCATCTGGATCGTCATGGAAGCATGGAAGCCTATCTAAAAACGAAAGCGCGCATTATCGCAAATCAGGACGACAATGATTTATTCGTTGCGAACGTCGATGATCCTTATGTGCGCAGTGTTGCCCACTATGCTCGCGCGAAAGTCATTCCATTCGGTTTCAATCTTGATTCCGGTGTGACAGTTCAAAGCGGCACTATCGTCTTCCGAAATGGAACGGGATGGCGAAAGGTGATGACTGCATCCGAGCTGCCTCTGCCGGGCCGGCACAATCTGGCGAATGCCATGGCTGCTGTCGGCATCTGCTGCGGTATGGGAATCTCTCCCGAAATCGCCGGAGAAGCGCTCCGCAAACTCAAACCGGTTGAACACCGTCTCGAATTTGTACGAGAAATCGAACGCGCGAAATACTACAACGATTCCAAAGCGACGAATGTCAGCGCCACGATTACGGCTCTCGAAAGTTTCGAGCGGCCGATTCTTCTTATTGCCGGAGGCCGCTCCAAAGGCGGAGATTTTCAAGCGCTCCGAGCACCTCTGCGCCGTCATGTGAAAACTCTTATCACGATTGGAGAAACCGCCGGACAGCTTGAGAATGAGTTGGGCGATCTTGCTCGGGTCGTGCAAGCTCGGACTCTGGAGCGAGCGGTGGCAACGGCACACTCGCTGGCGCGTTCAGGCGATATCGTTCTTCTTTCTCCCGCCTGCGCGTCGTTCGATCAATTCAAAGATTACGAAGAGCGCGGCAAGACATTTAAGACTCTCGTAAAGGACATCGGATGAACATCCCGTTCGCTTACAAATACTTTCGCGAAAATTACAACACCGGAACCGGCTTTGATCGCGTCTTCTTGCTCTCGGTAGGAATTCTGGTGCTGCTCGGCGCGGTGTTGGTGATGTCATCCTCGGCGGCAATTTCCTACAGCCGCAGCGGTCACACGCTTTCGATTTTTCTGGATCATGCTACTCGAGTCGGTGTCGGGATTTTGCTGATGATAGCTTTCACGTTTCTGGACTATCACCGCCTGCAGAAACTTGCGCTGCCGTTCCTCTTTTTCAGCATTGCACTGCTGATTTTGGTTTACTTTACGCCGGTAAGACCCGGAACGCATTCCCATCGGTGGCTTTTTTACGGTCCGATTAGTTTTCAACCGGCTGAAGTCGCAAAATTCGCGCTCATACTCTATCTGGCGCATCGACTCTCGCGCTGGCGCACGGATCCTCTGCCGGGTGCCGAAAAGATTTTTTTCGGCGGCACGCTGCTTATGGTCGCTATTGTAGTGGGATTGATTCTGTTTGAATTCAGCGTTTCGATGTCGGGGCTTATTCTTATCAGTTCGATGGCGATGCTCTATTTGGGCGGCTTGCCGCTTAAACGATTGGGACTGATTGCGCTCATCTCGACACCTGTCGTAGCGGCTGTCGCGTGGTTCGTTCCCTACACGCACCAACGTTTGACAGGTTTCTATACGGGACTTATGGATCCGATGCTCGCGAGTTTTCAAGTACGCCAATCCGTCATCGGTCTGGGAAAAGGCGGATGGTGGGGACAGGGACTTGGCGAGTCCACATGGGCGTCTTTTCGATTGCCGATTCCGTATAAGGATTTCATCTTCTGCATTCTGGGGGAAGAACTCGGATTCGCGGGATGTTTGGGACTGCTGATTATCTTCTCTTTTTTCCTGTGGCGTGGAGTTAAAATCGCTCGAAACGCTCCGGACGCGTTTGGATATTATTTGACCTTCGGTGCATTGTTCGCTTTGACTTGCGGTTTTTTTGTTCATGTCGGTGTCAGCGTCGGACTCCTCCCCCCTACCGGGCAACCGCTGCCGTTCATCAGTTACGGGGGCTCGTCGCTTGTGATGTCGCTGGCGGCGGTGGGAGTCCTGCTGAATATTTCAAGACAAGGCGCTTCGGCGCAGGCGCAATCTTCAAGGCTGCCGCACCTGTGAGAGACGATAAAAAAATCGATTCGCTGCGCGTATTTATCGCAGGAGGAGGAACAGGCGGGCATCTGTTCCCGGCGATTGCGATACAGGAAGCGCTGAAAAATGCTTCCGAAAAACACCGAATCCTTTTTATCGGAACGCGTCAGGGACTTGAAGCACGGCTGCTGCCACGTTTGAAATTGCCGGTGAAATTCCTATGGATATCGGGATTCACCGGAAAAAGTCTGCTACATAAGCTGCTCATTCCATTACAGCTTTTGGTTAGTTTTGTTCAAAGCCTTTTTCTTCTCGCTTTGCGTCGCCCTCATATCGTTGTGGGTACGGGCGGATTTGCCGCGGGACCAATTGTCAGGTGCGCACAGTTCTTTGGAATTCCGACGTTACTTCAGGAACAAAATGCTTTTCCCGGCGTAACGACGAAACTGCTATCGAAACATGCGAAAAGAATTTGCGTTCATTTTCCTGAGACTATCGCACGTTTACCGCATCCGAATCGCGCTATTGTCACCGGCAATCCATTGCGCGCAGGGCTAACGAATATCAAACAGAAAACCGCGCGCGAGTTCTGGAAATTCGAATCTGAAAGACCGGTATTGCTTGTACTCGGAGGCAGTCTTGGAGCTCGTACGATTAACCGCGCACTAACGGAAGCATTGGCTGAAATTTTGAATCAAGCAAATATTAT
>CAZADO010000089.1:0-3876 GCA_964483885.1 uncultured Alphaproteobacteria bacterium
AATCCGAAAAGGAGAATAAAAGCAGGGTGCCTCTTTAGAAAAGGCACCCTGCTTGAAATTTGGTAATTCGTGTGATGTAAGCTTAGGTTGTTTATGCTTTTAGTCACCCATTATGCGATAATGTATCGGGAGAAGTGATCAATCCTGCACATGATAGCATTCCGCACAGGATCATAAACGCTTGGATACACCTCATACCCGCCTGTTTCCGCGTTATAATAGTAAATGTTGAGTTGTTCTATCTGCACATATTCTTTCGGACCGCCGACTGGCATTCCCCCGATGCGTGTTCCATTAAGAGACAATACAATCCAGACTCTCCTTTGAAATTGAAGTGGGTGAGGTCCAAAATCCACGATAGCATAACCTTCCATAGGAAGCGTTACGGTGATCAATGTGTCTTGCGGAAGAGCGCCTGGTTCAACAATGCAACCGCTGCCTTGACCTGTAAACACCTCGCCGCCGACATCTCGCGCCGTCCAACTTTCAGTATAATCCCAATTCTCGACACCCATCATGCCCGCAGGCCGTTCCATTGTTAATACCGGATGCCCGGGTACGGGGCCATTTAATAGTAGCTCTTCGGTAATTGGGGGATAGCCGGATGAATTGCCAGCCGGGGTATCCGTCTGACTACTACTTAAAGGAGACAAATTCGAACAACCCGATGTGACAACGAACATCACCATCAAACCTAACGCAAGAACACTCCAGTAATTCTTTCCTGACCTCATGATACCTTCTCCTTTTAACCTATCTAAATCATCTGATTCTGAAAAATCTACTAACCGTATCTCAGTCATTCATTAGAGCAAGCCCCGTGCCAAAGTATAGTTTTTCTAATTTTAGCTTGTATCTATTCGACATTTGGGAAGATTGATTCATGACCCCTGCTCTGACGCCTCGTCAGTTTTGGCGAAGAATGGTTCATTTGAACCTGAGATTTCCACTCGATGTCGCTGAAGTCCCACAACCTGCGGGACTATCCGGCAAAAACGGGAACAAGTGGGGACTTTTATCCTATCGGTGGAAAAAAACCAACGAGATTCCGAATCTGTCAAACTATTGATTCATGAACATTTCGCCGATACAAATGAACCTCTCTCAGGAATCACGTCATGCCTTATCACTGGCTTGGTGTTTGCGTAATCAAAGATGTATGTAAAAGGTATTTTTACAGTTACTGACAGATGAAGGGATAACTCGTGGCCCAAATTGTTCAAGTGGTTGATGATGATCCTGATGTTCGGTTTCTCATCGCCGATAATCTGCGACAACATCATCTCACCATAATAGAAGCCGAGGATGCAGCATCGGGGTGGCAGCAGTTTCAATCGGAACAACCCGCTCTCTCTATTGTGGATATCGGCCTGCCGGGTGGAGAAGATGGTATTGACCTGCTAAGACGAATTCATCAGATCCAAAAAGAACATCCGGTATTAATCATCTCAGGCGAGGCGTCTCCACAGCAAGCGGTCGAAGCGATGAAACTGGGCGCTTATGATTACTTGGGCAAACCGATTAATTTCGAAAAACTAAGACTACTTGTTGACAGGGGACTCGAAACGGTACGTCGTCATCGTTCTATCGAGCGCATAAAAGTCACGCTGAAGACGGAATACGGTTTCGAACGGCTTTTGGGTAGTAGCTCAATCTTTCAGGAACTTATATCGGCGGCAAAGCGCGTTGCGGAAGTTCCGGCGGCATCCGTTCTGTTGACCGGTGAATCGGGAACCGGAAAAGAGCTTTTCGCCCGCGCCATTCACTGCTCAAGTTCACTCGCGCATGAAGCTTTTATCGGAATCAACTGCGCTGCCGTTCCGGAAACCTTACTGGAAGCGGAACTGTTCGGCCATGAGAAAGGGGCTTTCACGGACGCCAAGCAGCGCAAATCCGGATTATTGGAGGAAGCCAACAGAGGCACTCTATTCTTGGATGAGATTGGAGATATTCCTTTTAATCTTCAAGCGAAATTCCTGCGCGTTCTTGAAGAACATGCTTTCCGTCGCCTCGGAGGAACGCAACTGATACACGTCAAGTTTCGGCTCGTCGTCGCTACAAATGCCAACCTTGAAAAACTGGTCGCTGCGAAGAAATTCCGGGAGGATCTTTATTATCGATTGAATGTCATTCACCTTCACCTTCCGCCTTTGCGCGAACGTGGAAATGACGTGATTGAAATCGCACACAGTTTCCTGAAAGACATCGGCCAGGATTTCGGTCGAGAAAATTTAACGCTCACTCCTTCGGGGGAACAAGTTCTGCTAAGCCATCCGTGGCCTGGCAACGTCCGCGAACTGAAAAACATTCTGCAACGCGCCGTTATTCTCGCCGATGGAAATATTATCGAAGATATGCATTTGGCTTCCTCGTTGCAACTCGTTCATACGTACGAACAGCAGGAACCCGCCCTGCTTTCACCTGCCTCGGCGATGATTATTCCACCGGATGGCATGTCGATGGACGAGATGGAACGTATGCTGATTCAATCGGCTTTGCGCCAGACGAAAGGGAATGTGACTGCCGCCGCACGCCTTTTGAAAATGAGCCGTGAAAAGCTGCGCTATCGCATCCGGAAATTCGGACTGCGCGTGATGGAACTCTCTCATGATCTGAAGGAGAGTTCGGACAATGTCTGATTGGAAAGCAGGAGACACTATCGGCGGATCATACCGACTCGAACGACTCTTGGGACAAGGAGGGATGGGAGAAGTCTGGCTGGCACAGAAAAACTCGCCGAACGCGCCGCCGGTCGCTTTGAAAATCGTTCCCGCAAGCCAATCACACGCCATCCAACAGCTTCAAAGCGAATACGATGCGCTCAAGCAGCTTGTCCATCCGCATTTACCGCGAGTTTACGAACAAGGACAGGCGGATGGCGACGGGGGAGCATCGTATCTTGCGATGGAATATCTGCAAGGCGAAGAACTCAATTCAGACGCCCTCACACGCCCGCTTGAAGATACGATTGATGTCATGGTGCAGCTCGCGCGAGCTCTCGCTTTTCTCCATACGCATCATATCGTTCATGGGGATTTAAAACCTCAGAACATCGTGATATCTCAGCGACAGCCGCTTCATTTGAAACTCATCGACTTTGGTTTGGCGACCGTTGGGAGCGAACCGGGCGGTGCCCAACTGCGAGGAACGGTTCCCTATATCTCCCCCGAACAGCTCCGAGGGGAACAGCCGGGACCGGCTTCCGACCTTTATGCGATAGGTGTGATAGTTTTTCGGCTCCTGACCGGTCGCTTTCCATTTGAAGCGGAATCGGAAGCACTAACTCTGCGCGCTCGGCTGGAGCAAGAAGCTCCGTCGCTTCTGAAATATGCGCCGCGTATTTCCGTGAGTCTCGCAGATATTGTCGCGCGGCTTCTTCGCCGCAATCCCGATGAACGGCCGGGGAATGCTCGGGAAGTTATTGCTCTTATCAACGAGAAATTGGGACGCGCTTATCCGTATGAAACTCCGCAGAGTCGTGCGGCATACCTGAATTCATCGGCCTATCATCCGTACAAAGCGATTCAAGAAAAAATCGATGTCTCATCCGGGAAACCTGTGGTCATCACCGCAGAGCCGCGCATGGGTCTCCGCTCTTTCTTGAACGATATTGCAGGTGACTTTGAAAAGCGCGGCGTTCCTGTTCAACGCTTCTCGGGCGATGAATGGAAAGATGCGAATCCTCCATCCGGAACCGTCAGCGTGTTCGTTGGCACTGGCTCCCCCTCTTGGTTTCTTGGTATGTGTTGGTCACGATTCTGAAGAACTGGTGGGGATTCGTCTTTGGAGGAGATGACGGGGCCTGGGCGAGTGGTTGGGTCTTCTTCTTCTACGGACATCTGCTCTTCTTGCTCTATCTGGTTGTCTCAGCCGTGC
>CAZADO010000090.1:0-3487 GCA_964483885.1 uncultured Alphaproteobacteria bacterium
ATTCCTTCTGCCTTTGCAGCGATAGAAGGAGGAGAGGAGTTGTGATGAACCTCCCGTCAACGTCTCCAAACATACCGGAGAAAAAGAGCGCAGATTATTTCTGGTTAGCGCCTGCGGTTGGGTGGGCTGTCTGGGTGCTTATCATGGGGATGGAACCGAATCCGAAGAGTGACTGGCTGTCGAGCATGTTTGGAGATAAGGTGCTCCACATAGGGTCATTTGCACTGGGAGGCATTCTCTGGATACACTCTATAAGGAGAGTGGGGCGGTTACGGTTTTTGACTGCCTCGATTTTAGGAGGAATGATTTCTTTGGCTTTTGGGATTCTTTTAGAGGTGTTTCAACGCAGGATTCCGGGAAGGGAAGCTGACCCAGTTGATATTATAGCTGATCTGACAGGAGTGCTGATTGCGGTGATACTTTATGTGCTTGCTTCAGTTTTAGGCCTCTCGAAAAAGGGTACAAAGGAACCGAATTTGTAGTTAGTTGGTTTAGAAATAAACAGATAAAAAATTTTCGTTGGAAGGAGAAATCCCTTGTCAATTGCCGTAAATCGAGTTATCTTAATAGGGAACCTCGGAAAGGATCCGGAAATCAAGTTTACTCCGTCTGGGCTAGCGGTAGCAAAATTCCCATTGGCTACATCCACGAGGCGCAAAGACGCAGAGGGAAACTACACGGATTACACCGAGTGGCACAATATTGTTCTTTGGAAAAGGCAGGCTGAAGTTGCCGGGGAATACCTCAAAAAAGGTATGATGGTCTATATAGAGGGACGGATTCAGACCCGTTCTTGGGAAGACGATCAGGGCCAAAAGAGGTATATGACTGAAATTGTTGGGGAAAGGATGCAGATGTTTCCTCGGAAATCCGAAGGAGACCAAGCTACAGCCCCCAAAAAGGAGAAAACAGAGGAAGCTCCCCCTGAAGAGGAAGAGGATCTGCCGTTTTAGCCTCTGAAAGCTCCGAAAAAACTTGCGCAGCCCAAAAAAACTCTTGACAAAGTCACAAAAATTCTTTAATGTGAAATGGTCTGCCAAGAAGGGCAGATTCAGGCCGAAGCTACTTTCTGAAGTTCAATAATAAAAGGAACTTGAGAAACCGCTAAAGGGGATGGGATTAGGGGCGGAACGAAAGCGGTTAAGAGGCATGGGGGAAGTGTATTAGAGGATAGACAGCGGCTAAAAAGCCGTTATACGGTTGGTTTCTGGCACGACGACGAAATATAATTAGTGTAGTTAATCTGAGGTAGTTTTTAAGGAATAATGTACAAAAATCGTGAACTCTGTTGATAAGAGGAAACGATCACTTTCAATAAAAGGGTTAACGCTTGGGATAGAGTCCTTATTTCAGGAGGAAAGAAAATGTTGAAGAAGGTTGCATTTGTTTTGGCATTAACAGTTTTAGTCAGCTTTGCGCTGGCATTGGAGTCGGGCCCGTCGAACACGGTCGGCTTCACTAAAACGAATTGCGCAGCAAGCGGTGCTTATACATCGTTTGGTCTGCCATTTACGTTTTGGGATGTGGTTGGTGGTGTTCCTACGTATGGTACTCAATCTACGAATCCCTCGGACATTCTCGGCTCACAGCTGACATGTGATTTTCCGTGGGTTGCTGACCAGGTCGTTCGTCAGGATAACGGTTTGTATGCTTTCCGGAATTCGTTCTTGGGATGTGCTTGGGATGGCGATCTTGAGAACACAGCCCTTCCGGCAGACAGAATGGATGTAGGACGTGCGTACTGGATCCTGAACAATACTGTGTCTGCTCTTGATGTGGTTCTCGCGGGTGAAGTGGATACGTCAGCTTACGGTCCAATCGCCTGTACAGGCGGCGGTGTTTATACTCCGCTAAGCTTCCGTGATGCCCGTGTTCGTCCGATTAACAGCATCAACCTGCAAACATCGGGTGGTTTTGTGGGTGATTTTCCATGGCAAGCTGATCAGCTTGTTGAACAAGCAACGGGCAACTACGCTTTCGTAAACAGTTTCTTGGGCAACACCTGGGACTATGAGCCGGATGCTTGGCAAACGGTGACTCCGAGTTATGCGTACTGGGTTTTGAACAATCACACAGCTTTTAACTACAACTACGGTCCTGGAGCGGTTGCTCCGCCACCGGAACGTCCGGGCAACGATGATGGGAAAATCGATCGGATTACCCGTCCGACGCGTCGGTCGCGTTCTATGCGTTAAAAATCAAAGAAAAGTGAAAAGTTTGACTGCTCACAATGTGCATATGTGATAGCATCAGTTAACATTTAGGAGGATTGTTTCATGAAGTTTCGAGTGCTATT
The DNA here is from genome assembly GCA_964483885.1 of uncultured Alphaproteobacteria bacterium. Lineage (GTDB taxonomy): Bacteria > Electryoneota > RPQS01 > RPQS01 > DYHQ01 > JAUXGA01. The sequence continues at coordinate 2,297 of CAZADO010000090.1, forward strand.
TATTGCTGTAGCGCTGATTGCGCTGACAAGTTTCGCGTTTGGTGACGCGAGTGTTCAATTCCGCTACACCCCGCCCGAAACCTTTCTGACCAGTGATGGTTGTTTCACGGGCGGAACCTGTATACCTGACGGCACCCCGGTGAATGTGTACAAGGGTGCGACCCTGCTTGGTTCACCTACCATGAACGGTGGCGGCATGGGAATGGGTTGTGGCTTTTTCATGCTGAACTATGTTGCCGGAGTCCCCGGCAGCGATTGGTGGGTCGAAGTCGTGAGTGGCGGTTGTACATACACGAGTCGCAATTTCACGACGGTCGATGGTCCTCAGAGTATCGCAATTGTGACAGGCGATTGGACCTGTGTGTGCGAACAGCCGGAAGAGTGCCTCTGGATCGATTATAAGAGCTTTACATGCCTGACCTTCGAAGGACCGGGTGAAGAGAATGGTATCCAGATTTGCTGGTGCTGCCCGTTTGGTGTCGAGCCGTGGATGTATGCCAACCTCTACTGGACCCCCGGTTGCGATAACGAATGTCAAGATCCGTCGTGCCCCCCCTACAACGGAGCGGTTTTTGGTATTGACTATGCTTCGCAGAGTGTTGTAGCTGATCCGGACTTCTGTGACTTGGATCCGGGTATCGGCCATTGGACAACATTCGTTTACACGGATGGTCCTGGCTGCATTTGTCTCTACTTCCAAAGCCAGTTGCCGGTTGAGCTGACGTCAGAGCCGATTCTTCAGATTGGCGATCGTCAGTTGGCCTTGAGCTTTAACGTAGCTGATGAGCTGAATGTTCAGCACTATGACGTTATGCGTGATGGCGCCAAAGTTGCCGAGCTGGAAGTTGCAGATGGTGAGTACACGTATGTGGATCAAAATCTGATCAACGGCCGTCGGTATGAGTACAGCGTTGTTGCGGTGGGCGTCGATGAGACGTCTGAGCTGTCCTTTGGCGACAACAGTGTTTGGGCTGCCACGCCTTCGTTCAAGGCAGCGGTTGTGACGGAATATGCGTTGCACCAGAACTACCCGAACCCGTTCAACCCGTCCACCGAGATTGTCTATGACGTTCTTGATTTGACGCATGTGACGTTGAAGGTTTACAATGTGATGGGTCAGGAAGTAGCGACGCTGGTGAATCGGGAAGCGACGACAGGCCGTTATGCGGTGACGTTTGATGCTTCTGGTTT
>CAZADO010000091.1:0-2809 GCA_964483885.1 uncultured Alphaproteobacteria bacterium
TTTGGGATTTATTCGCACACTCATTGCCGCTCTGATTGTCTTTCTTCTGAATCTGGCGTTGAGGAATGTTTTTGGCGAACTAAGTCCGTATTCTACCTATGTCTGTCTTGGATTTATCCCCTTCTTCGGGATAATCCCTTCGGCAAACCAACATCTATCCTCTTGAATCTCTTAGTGTCCGCAACAAGAAGTACCTTTAACTTGTCTAATCGAATGAAAGAAAACCATACACACTCGCCCACTCTGCGATGGAGTGCAATAATTCTTTGCGGCCTTTTTCTTTTGGCAGCGAGTCCTTCCGTCGCGCAGGAACTGACCTATCTGCAGATATTTCCTGATATTTCAGCCGACAGCACCGCGGTCTATTTTCAAGGGGAAGCTTGGACGGCTGTCTGGAAATATACGGCTGAGCGTCCCGGTTGTGTTCCGGAATATCTTGTGACTGCTGCACCTGCGGAAGAACGCCTGACAATATCGCACGGAGGCGACCGTTTTGCGATATCGGGAGATACGCTCTGGTGGTTTCAAGGAGTCGTGACCCGGAAAGCTTTTGTTCTTCCCTACCCGACGGACGACGCTCTTCGGGAAATGGAAAAGGTTCGCACGAGTAAATCGGGTAAGGTGTTGGCTCTGGTCGAAAAAATGGGGCCAATCGCCGCAACGGAAGGGCGCGTTTGGTTCGGACTGACTCTTTTCGATGAAGGCACCGATGCCGTCGTCAGCGGTCTGGGCTGGTTTGATCTCCAAACCGAACGATTCATTCGGCTTTATAGTGCTGACATCGGAAGAAGCAGCCCGAAATGGATGACGGCATTTTCCGATTCGATTCTGATTCTCTTCGATTCCGATGTCGATAAAAAAGAAGGTTCCAATCTCTATTTGTATAAAATCAAATCCGGCGGTTTTTTTGAAGTGGACATGAGGTCGCTGGGGATTTTTGGAGAACGTATTTTTGGAGCTCATCGCGAAGGAGATTCTCTATTTTTCAGCACGGATCGTGGAATTTCCCTTTGGAGACCGGGAGCGTCGTCGCGCAACTTCGCCACTGTAGCGATTTCATCACGCAAGCCAGTGCCGATGAGTCTGCGGACGTTCGATTCGGTGATAGAACGCGAGCATACCGAAGTTCCTTTCGACACACTGCCGCCGAGAGTCTCCGCACGTGTTTGGTGGAAAGCGGGTGACTGGTACGAAGTGGCCATCCCGAATCCCGTCGAGGGATTCGTGTCGACACAAGACTGGGAAATATCAGGGCATATCTGGCGCGAGAGATACTGGGATTGTCCGGGAGATGATTGTTTTGCCCGCGTGCAAATCCCGATGAAAGGGCAAAACCATTCGGCGGATTTTATTCATACGCCCTTAAAGCCCCTTGGCAGCACGCTTGACGGCATGAAGGTTGGCGTCGATGCGGCTTGGGTGCGCGCTGAAGATGTGGTTCCGATTCTTATGGAGACGAAATCGCAGCCGTAAAAGGTTACCCCCCTATATCCCCCCGCAGGCGGGGGGAAATCGAAATTTTAAAATACTCACGCAGGAGGTATCGATAACATGGCGAAAACATGGATAGTGGGAATTCTACTCGCAGTGATTTTACCGGTGGTGGCCATCGCTCAATCCGGCGCAGTACATATTCCCGATTATGCGACCGAATCGCGTTTCTTAGCAGGGACTCCCGGAGCCATCGGCGGCGCCGCCGGAGCTTATTTCAATCCCGCGATTTGGGCGATGATGAAACGCGGCGAAGTTGCGTTTTCGTGGAATGACATCTCTCTCCGAGAGAATTATCTGGATAACTGGGGATTGTTCCTTGGCGGCGGCGGAATCGGCTTCAGTATGCGCCGCTCCACGTATCCTTCAATGATGCGTTTGTATGAGCAAAACGCAACCGCTCGCGTTATGGACTATCAATTCGCTCTGGCGGGGGGAGATCGGGAGGCCGCCGTTGGTCTTGCATACACGTTCTCACAAGGCAACGAGATTGATCTGTACCGAGACAAGTTGCTGACTCTGGGCGCGCTCTGGCGACCCTGTCGCCACGCTTCCATCGGAGCCGCAACCGTCTTTTCATTGGAACATCCGGAACGACGCGCGATGATGGATTTAGGCATTCGCCCTTTCGGAACTCCCTTCGCGACTATTTTTGGCGATGTTTCCACCTATGAAAAAGGCCAATTTGACAATATGAGTTGGGGTGCAGGTGTTGAATTGGAACCTATTTCCGGTATTCGGCTGGCACTGAAGACTGAGGAGACGGATGTCGCAGGTGAGCGAACTCAAAGCTACAGCTTGCGCCTCGGATTGACGATTGATGGTTTGGGTTTCCATGTGACGCCTCACTATGATAAAGACAGCGAGCTAATGTCAACCAGCTACCTCATCCGTTCAGGTCCTTTGATGAGCGGCTTGCCGATTAAAGCTCTGTTTGGCCACCGCCGTACCTTCATCAAGATGAAATTGAAAGGACAGTTGTCCTATCAGAAGGCCAGATACCTCGATGACAATAAAAATCCGCTGATTGATTTAATTCAACAAATCGAAGACGCCAAGAACGATCCTCTGGTCGGAGGCATTGTTCTGGATTTAAGCGAATTTTCCAGCGGTTGGGGTTGGGTGAGCGGCCCGGAACTGATTTGGGAACTGCGCGAGAAGCTTATTGATTTCAAGAAGAGTGACAAAAAGTTGATTGTCTATTTCGAGCGCGCCGGAATGTGGGAATATTATCTGGCATCTGTCGGAGATAAAATCTGGATGGATCCCGTCGGAGCTATCATGCTTCCGGGGTTCAACATGGGACGAACCTTCTGGA
>CAZADO010000092.1:0-5023 GCA_964483885.1 uncultured Alphaproteobacteria bacterium
CCATCACTCTCACCAACAATAACTTGCGGATCATCAAAGTATTGGGTCAGACGCCGCTGGATACTGAAAATTTCCGCAAAAATCGTTGGGTGAAAAACGCGATATTCTACTTGCCCGTAAAGATCATAATCCTGATTTTTATTCATGGCAAAACCGCCGAAGAAATTCAATTTATCGAGAATATCTCCGAGCCAGACATAGCTTCCGAGCTTCACGGTTTCGTAATCGATCATCACTCGCGGATACCAATAGAGTTGATCAAAACGTGGTTTGTACGAGCTGGCTTTAGCAAGTTCATAGTGGTTATCATAGGTTGGCGACGGAACTTTCGAAGCATAAGTTTCTTCATCAAGATGACTGGGAGGAAGTTTCACAGGTTCGGGATTTTGAACCAGACAAACTCGAAAGCCTTCTCCTGTAAAATCACAGAAGGCGAGTTTGCCGTCGCGCAAATCCGGATAGTATGCACCACCGATAACAGATGTCAACTGTTCACGGGTGCCGTTTTCGAGATTAATTCGATAGATATTGGATATCCCGCTTTCGTCGTAAGCGGCGACAATATGTTTTTCATCTTCGCAGAAACTGGGATCCCGCATTTCCATATTTTGACCGGAAATAGTCTCTTCCAGCCAGAGAGAATCCCGCTGGGGAGATACACTGAAAATCTCAATATTCCGCCCTTCGTTTTCACTCGACGCCGCAACCAACCGCGATCCGTCTGGACTCCATCGCGGGTAATAATATTGAAACAGGTCTCCCCCTCTGTACCGATAAACCACATCATCTATCGTAAGCAGCTTGAATTTCTTTGACGCGACATCTTCCGGCATCGGCATCAGCGCCAAATCGCGATGACCCGCTTCGTTTATCGTAAGCGCGAGAGTCCGTCCATCGGATGAAAGATCCACTCCTTCCGCCCGTATTCCCTTAGTCACACGAATAGATTTCTTTCTTTCGACGATATAGACGTACACATCATAGTGCAGCGAACCGGTTCGTGGATTCGGCAGTCTGCGGCAAAAAAGGATTCCAGACGAATCCGGCAGCCAGCAGACGGCTCCTTGAACACCACCCTCGACAATTTCAACTTCTTTCGATTCAATGTCATAGAGACACAGGTTGGATTGACTCCAGTAATCCCGTCCTTGATTCGATATAAAAGCAATTTTATTTCCATCAGGGGAAATGCGCGGGAAAAGATTAACGAATCCTTCCGCAGGAACGGTATCGGTGGGCACGACGGTCGGCATGATAGCGTTTTGTACAGCGGCGTATTCCCGTTCGAGGTGAGCCTTCCATGCGCGATACCAAGTCTTGCCGGATTTCCCGGTTGCCTTTTTCAAAGCGCGACTCAGCGTTATCGGATAGGGAGCCTGCATGGCATCGCTGATTTTTTTCAGAACTTCCGGGCCTCCGGAGTTATCCGCTATGTATTTTGTCAGAGAGAAACCTTGATTGTAAACCATCTCTGAACCGAGAGACGTTTTTCCGAAATAGCCCATCTCCTCCAACGAGAGCAAATTGTCAGATAGAACCGCCATACGCAGAAGCATATCACGATGACTGTCCCAGGAATCATAACCGTGACCATTAAACTGGAATTGCGCTGTTCCCTCGGCAAACCACCCAGGAATCGTCACCGCGGGATAAGGATAGCTCGCGACGCGATTGGGGAAACCGTATAAAACATCCGGTCGGCGTTCCGGTTCGTAACCCATCCATTGGATATACGCGGCGGGCAATCGGCGTGACCATTTACGTGATGCGCCAAGTTGAATCATGTGCGTATATTCGTGCGTGACGACATTACGCAGCCAGTGATGCGTTCCGCGCAGTTCCCAAGCCATCGCTGTTGACCAGAAAAAAATCTTGTTGTTCATGAAATAGCTGGACGCGTTGGCGATATCATCGTTATCCTGAAATATCAGCGAAACTTTCGTATCCGGTCGATAATCGTAAATATCACAGAGCGGGTCGTGGATTTCCTCGGCGATTTTAGCGGCAAGATTTGCGATGTTGTCGAGTCCATCCGCGTAGTAAATGATGAAATTCTCGGTCTCGAAGCTATTCCATTTTACTTCAGGATGATTGTACAAGCTCTGGGCATGTGCGGTAGAAATCGCAAATCCACAAAAGGCGAACAACAGCAGCAGCCATCCTGTCAGGAAATATGTTCTCATGAATTTTCTCATTTCGTTACGGCAATCTTGATTTGCGTTCGCTCGTGCTTTCCTCCGCCTTCCACTTCCACAATGCCAATATACACACCGGAAGCAACATTCGACACATTCCACGGCAAATCAAACGGTCCCGCGCCGTTTGTATTGGCAGTTAGTTCATCGACCAAGTGTCCCGCAATATCAAAAAGCCGTACATGAATTCGAGCGCTGTAAGGCAGTGTCACGCGAATTTGACTGACATCACTCGTTGGATTCGGCCACGGATAAATCCAATCGCTACGAGCATAAACGGTCGCTCCTTCGCCCGATTCAATAACGTAAAAACTCGTCGGATTAGGATCGCGGGAAACATCCGGATAGGCTCCGAAGATTTCTCGCGGTCCCGGCGCACCGCCGGACATGATGTGGCGTACATCCAGCCACTGCGTTCCACTTGTAAAATAGTCCGGCGAAAATAGCGCCGGTATTTCGACAGACTCGTCTGTCTTCCAATGAAAAATGAACGGGTAGCTCCCAAGCTTCGCCATCGGAAAGCCACGTGGTTCGTATAAATTGTGCCGATAATAGCGCCAGTTTCCATCGTCACCGAATAATCCCGGTTGTCCATCTCCATCGAAATCGGCCGTTACGATATCCCGGACAGAATGTCTCAATGGGAATCCTTCAACAGGAAAACCGGATTTCAGGTGACACGCTCCCGTTTCACTGATAATTTCCGGCGCACCATTACCATCCCAATCGAGAATTTGGTGATGAAATGAACAAGTAATATCATCGATTGTTGTGCCGGTGAGTCGATTCAACCATCCCTGCTCGCACCACAACAGCGTATCCGCTTCCGTTGCTATGCAGGCCAGCGGTCGTAAGTCCGTTCCTTCACGCTGCCATAGTATCGAAATCTCATCGGACAGCGCTACTGCAATTAAGATATCATCATGCCCGCTTGCTTCATATCCAATCGCCCAAAGATGACTCGGAGGAGGCTCCAGAGCGACGATATTGCTGACATGCCAAATAGAATCACCGGGGAAATTCAGTGTATCGACCAATTCCGCTGCTTCATCGAACAACATCATTGCGGAGCTACTTCCATGAGTCACAGACTCGTGGAGCGCCAGGATTCGGATTGAATTATCCAGCGCTGCTCCGGCACAGAGGTGATTGTAAAATGCTTGCCTCAGCGCGCGATGTGAGGAATCAACAAGAACCGGCTCCGCCATAAGGTTTCTTACGATGTAAAACCGATCCGCACCCAAGAGCAACTCATCCTGCTCATCACCATCGATATCAACAACACGTAGATTATTCCAGACAGGCAACTCAACAGGTCGAGCGATTGCGGTCGAATCTATAACGTAAATTGTGCTGTCCTGACCTGTTAATATTAGTTCGGAAGCTCCGTCTCCGTTAAAGTCGCCCGGGAATATATTCGGAGAGTCATCCGATAGGAACGTCAATTCGATAGGAAAACCGGGTGCGCGAGAATAATTGACAATCGAAAAATTCATCTCTGCTTGTATGGGAGAGAAATCGGTAAGTTCATACCAACTGTACGCTCCATCATGCGTCCGAGTTGAGGGAAACGTTGTGTTGCTGAATTTGACATACAGAACTTCGCCGTTAGCTTGCTTGTTAAAATCGTTTTCATCCCACCACGCATCTTCCGGCGCGCCGAGTTCCGTCCCCCCTCCGGCAAAGCCAAAACCGTATTCTTCACCAATATCCTGAGCGGCATCCGCTTCGACTAAATCAACACCTCGATGATCGGGATCCACATTGACACGATTATTCGCAAGACCTTCCTGAATTTTCGTCTCGTCGATATGCCAGATAAGAAGCCCGGCACCCGGAATACCGAAATCGTAGTTATCCGCCTCTGTCATTACACCGAATGCGGTGCCAAAAATCGTAATTTCGCCATCGAGCGTTATTCGCATTCGTCGCCCTTGACGGTCACGGCATTCGACATAACCGTGTTCATCAGGGTCATCCGAACGATTTTCAACCAAATAATACTCGGTCTCCGTAATGGGAAGTAAAAGAATTTCGGGAGCATCTTCCGCGCCGTCGAATCGTTTTACGTGAAGCGTTTCAAGTTCCGCGTTCGCCCAGACAATTGTCGGCTCTTCCCATCCCATATAGACGCGCGACCAAGCTTCCAGACGCGCCGGAACAAGGCCAAAGACATTGCCGCTTCCTTGGTCCATCATGCCCCACCGTCCGATTCCGGAACGCCCCCGTTCTGTATCGAAAAGATCCGGAAGCCCTAACCAATTTCCAAAGAGCTTAATCATGATGCCGTTTAAACCCAGCTCGTATCCTTCCTGACTTTCGCCTTCCGGAAGCAACAATCCCTGATGTACAACCACGCCATCGTTCGTTTGGAATCCGTTTACATAATCCGGGAGATAGGTTTGAAAATCAGCGGGTGTAATAAATGCTGAAGGAAGATCAAATGGCGTTTCGTCGTAGCCAATGTTAAAATCTTTTCCGACTCCGGCATGAAAAATAATCACCGCATCGTAATCCGCGAAATTCACATCCGTATCCGCAAGCTGCAGCGCTTCAACGAAAAGTTCCGCCAGTCTCTGATTCAAAAGATCATCGTTCAAGTTATAGTTATAATGCCACATCGGATGAGCAACGCGATAGACATTATCCGATGCTTCCGGATAAACATCCAGTTTTCCGAAGGGAACACGACCTTTTGAAAGAGTCCGATAATAGTGTTCGAGGAAGGCGAGGTGATCTTCGAAGTAGGCTTTGTCGTGTGGTAAAGGGTCGATAATCAGCGAATCCGAAAAAGCCGATTCCATCGTTCCATCGCCTAAAGTACCGTC